>NZ_JCALDN010000010.1:0-153068 GCF_059812885.1 Mycobacterium sp. NGS33
ATCTGGCGCCTAACCCGATCCGAACCGACCGACCGGGATAATGACCGCATGCGTCTCGCGTGGGTGCTGCGATTGGCCATTGCGGGGTGGCTGGTCTCGGTGGGCGGGCCACCCACCGCGCAAGCCAGCCCGGATGTTCCCCCGGTCAGCGACGCCGCACGAGCGGCCGGCTTCGTGGACATCCGCAGCGTCATTCCCGACGCGGTGCTCGACCTGCGCTACGCGACGACGAACAATTTCACCCACACGCAGCTTTATCCTTCCGACGCCAGATGCCTTGTGCACCAATCGATGGCGCCCGGCCTGGCCGCTGCTGCCGGCGCCCTGCGCCCGCAGGGCCACCTGCTGGTGTTCTGGGACTGCTATCGCCCGCATGACGTTCAGGTCAAGATGTTCAACCTGGTCCCCAACCCCGCGTGGGTGGCTCGTCCGGGCCCGTATGCGCGCAGCCACGAGTCGGGGCGCTCGGTCGACGTGACGTTCACCACCGCGCAGCAGCCGTGCTCGTCCGGGCTGCATGCCGGCGGTCTTTGCCTGGCCGACATGGGTACCGACTTCGACGACTTCACCTCTCGGGCAACAGCTTTCAATACCCAGGGCATCAGTCCGGATGCCGTGGCGAACCGGGCGGCGCTGCGCAACGCCATGAACTACGGCGGCTTGAAGGTGTATTCGGGGGAGTGGTGGCATTTCGACGGCCCGGGAGCCGGCGTCGATCAACCGATTCTTCACGTTCCCGTCGACTGAGCCGTCTCATTACTTGAGACGATGATTTCATAATGTGATGACGCTGCGTAGTCTTCCAGACGAGCCCCGGCAGGCAAGAAAGGCCACCATGGACGACGAACACCGCGCGGCATACACGCATGGACACCACGAGTCGGTGTTGCGCTCCCACCAGCGGCGCACCGCCGCGGACTCCGCGGCCTACCTGCTGCCGCACCTGAAACCGGGGCTGTCCGTGCTCGACGTCGGTTGTGGGCCCGGCACCATCACCGCCGACCTGGCCGCGCGGGTCGCGCCCGGGCAGGTCACCGCCGTCGATCAGTCCGTCGATGTGCTCAACGTCGCTCGTGCCGAGGCCGAGCGGCGGAATCTGTCCAACGTCTCGTTCGGGACCGCCGACGTGCATGGCCTCGACTTTCCCGACGACGCTTTCGATGTCGTCCACGCGCATCAGGTGCTGCAGCACGTCGCCGATCCGCTGGCGGCCCTGCGGGAGATGCGACGGGTGTGCGCGCCGGACGGCATCGTGGCGGCCCGCGACGCCGACTACTCGGGTTTCGTCTGGTATCCCGAGCTGCCGGCCCTCGACCTGTGGCGCACCCTCTACCAGCGCGTCGCGCGCGCCAACCGCGGCGAACCGGACGCGGGCCGGCGACTCCTGTCGTGGGCGCAGCGGGCGGGATTCGGCGACATCACGCCCACCGGCAGCCTGTGGTGTTATGCCACGCCCGCGACACGCGACTGGTGGGGCGGAATGTGGGCCGACCGGATTCTGCACTCCACCGTGGCCCGCGACCTGGTGGATCTCGAACTGGCGACTAGCGCGCAGCTCGAGGAGATCTCCGCCGCATGGCGAGAATGGGCCGCCGCCCCGGACGGTTGGATCGCCATACCGCACGGCGAAATCCTGTGCCGGGCATAGAGTTTCAGTCCAGGAAGAGGTCCGGAATCGGTTCGTCGCCCCCGCCGTATCGGGACAGATCCGCGATCCCGGCAGAGTGCAAGACATCGGCGTCGATGTAGCAGTTGCCGGTGGCCTCCCGGCTGGGACGGGAGATGATCTCGACGGCCGCGTCGGCCATGATCTCCGGGCTGCGCGACGACTCGGCCAGTTTGTCCCCGTCGGCCATGTTCGCCACCGCGGCCGTCGCGATATAGGTCTGCGGCCACAGGCAATTCACGCCGATCCCGGAGTCGGCGAATTCCGCCGCCCACCCCAGCGACAGCAGCGTCATGCCGTACTTGGACAGCGTGTACGCCGGGTGCGCGCCCAGCCAGCGCGGGTTCATGTTCACCGGGGGCGAGATGGTCAGCACGTGCGGGTTCGCGGACTTCTCGAAGTGCGGCACGCATGCCTTGGTCAGCAGGAAGGTGCCACGCAAATTGATCTCCTGCATCAGGTCGTACTTCTTGGCCGACAACGTGGCGGTCGGTTCCACCGCGATGGCGCTGGCATTGTTGACGCAGACGTCGACGCCGCCGAAGCGCTGCACCGCCGCGTCGACCACGCGTTGCACGTCCTCTTCGCGGCGCACATCCCCGACCACCGCCAGCGCCTTCCCGCCGGCGGCCTCGACCTCGGCGGCGGCGGTGTGCACCGTTCCGGGCAGGCGTGGATGCGGCGTATCGGTCTTGGCCAGGAGCACCACGTTGGCGCCCTGCCGGGCCGCACCGATGCCGATCGCCAGCCCGATACCGCGGCTGCCACCGGAGATGACGACGGTGCGATCGACGAGCGAACCGTTGGGCATGGAGCCTCCTTTTGCCTGGTCAAGCGTATGGTATTGGCATTCTCTTTTTTTGCAAGTACGTTATTCACCGATGGATAATACGGCCCGCACTCCGTCCGGTATCCCGCTGCAGCCCGTCTACGGGCCGGCGGACGTCGGCGCGGAGCCTCCGCAGCCCGGGGAGTTCCCGTTCACCCGGGGTAACTTCGCGTCCGGCTACCGCGGCAAGCTCTGGACCTTCCGCCAGTACTCGGGATTCGGCACCGCCGAGGAATCCAACCGCCGATACCGCTACCTGCTGGAGCAGGGCGGGACGGGGCTGTCGGTGGCGCTCGACTTGCCAACCCAGTGTGGGTACGACTCCGACGACCCCGAGTTCGGCGAGGAGGTCGGCCGCGTGGGCGTCGCGGTCGATACGCTGGCCGACTTCGAGATCCTCTTCGACGGCATCCCGTTGGACAAGCTCAGCACGAGCATGACGATCAACGGAACGGCGGCGATCCTGCTGGCGTTCTACGTCGCGGCCGCCGAGAAAAAAGGGATACCGCGGGCCACGCTCACCGGGACGATTCAGAACGACATCCTCAAGGAGTACGCCTCCCGCGGGACGTGGATCTGGCCGCCGGAGCCGTCCCTGCGGCTGATCGCCGACACCATCGAGTTCTGCGCGGCCGAGGTGCCGCGGTTCAACGCGATCTCGGTGGCAGGGGCGCACTTCCGCGACGCCGGGGCCAACGCGGTGCAGGAGATGGCGTTCACCCTGGCCGACGGGGTGACCTATTGCGACACCGTGGTCGAGCGCGGGCGCATGACCATCGACCAGTTCGCGCCGCAGATCTCGTTCTTCTTCTACACCCACGGCGACTTCTTCGAGGAGATCGCCAAATACCGTGCGGGGCGGCGGCGTTGGGCGACCATCGTGCAGGAGCGCTACGGGGCGACGACGGCCAAGGCGGCGATGTTCCGCTTCGGCTGCGTCTGCGGCGGCGCCTCGCTGTACGCGCCGCAGGCCCACAACAACATCGTGCGGGTGGCCTACGAGGCGATGGCCGCGGTGCTGGGCGGCGTGCAGTCGATGTTCACCGCGGCCTGGGACGAGCCGTTCGCCCTGCCCACCGAGGAAACCACCACCCTGGCGCTGCGCACCCAGCAGATCCTGGCGCACGAGACGGGGGTGGCCAGCGTCGCCGATCCGTTGGGCGGCTCCTACTTCGTCGAGGCGCTGACCGACGCCACCGAGGAGCGCATCATCGAGATCATGTCCGACCTCGAGCGGCACGGCGGCATGGTCCAGGCCATTGAAGACGGGTACCTGCAGGGCCTCATCGCCGACGAGGCCTTTAAGCTGCACCAGGACGTCGAAGCCGGCACCCGACCGGTCGTCGGGGTCAACCGGTTCGTGACCGAGGAGCCCGCGCACGACGTCGTCACCTATGAACTCGACGCCGAGGGTCGCGACCTGCAACTCAAGCGACTGTCCAAGGTCAAGGCCGAAAGGGATTCGGCCGCAGTGAAATCCACGCTGGCCGCGTTGTCGCAGTCGGCCGAGGGAGACGACAACCTCATGCACAAGCTGATCGACTGCGCCAATGCGTACTGCACGGTCGGGGAGATGGTGTCCGCGCTCAAGGCGGTCTGGGGCGAATTCCAGCAACCGGTGGTGTTTTAGATGACGGCCCGCATCCTCGTCGCCAAGCCCGGCCTGGATGGGCACGACCGCGGCGCCAAGATCGTCGCGCGCACCCTGCGCGACGCGGGCTTCGAGGTCATCTACACCGGCATCCGGCAGCGCATCGAAGACATCGCGTCCATCGCCGTGCAGGAAGACGTCGCCGTCGTCGGCCTGAGCATCCTGTCCGGTGCGCACCTTGCGCTGACCGCCCGCACCATCGAAGCCCTGCGTGCGGCCGATGCCGCCGACATCGCCGTCGTCGTCGGCGGGACGATCCCGCATGCGGACGTACCCAAGCTGCTATCCGCCGGTGCCGCAGCGGTATTCCCCACCGGGACGCCCCTGGAGGACCTGGTCCGCGAGATCCGTAAACTGACCGGCACCCCCGAACCAGCCCTGGAGGAACCGTGCGCGTCGGAGTGATGATCGGCGCCGAGCGTGGCGATATGGCCCGCAAGGTGGACAAACTGGTCTCCGATATCGAATGGGCCGAGTCCGCGGGCCTGGACACCGCGTGGATGCCGCAGGTGCCCAACGACTTCGACTGCCTGACCATGGTGTCGCTGATGGCCGCGCACACTTCGCGCATCGAGCTGGGCACCGCCGTGGTGCCGCTACAGGCCCAGCACCCCATCGCCCTTGCCCGCCAAGCCCTCTCGACGCACGCGGTGGCCGGCGGCCGGCTGGCTTTGGGCGTCGGGCCGTCGCACCACTGGATCATCCGCGACATGCTGGGCCTGCCGTACGAGAAGCCTGCCGCCCACACCCGTGACTACCTGCAGGTGCTCAACGCCGCCGTCGCCGGTCCGGGATCGGTTGACGTCGAGAATGATTCGTTCACCGTGCACAACCCGCTGGCGATCGGCGCCGACAGCCCGATGCCGGTGCTGGTCGCCGCGCTGGGGCCGGTGATGCTGCAGATCGCCGGTGAGCTCGCCGACGGTACCGTGCTGTGGATGGCCGACGAGCGTGCGATCGGCGACCACATCGCACCCAAGATCACCAAGGCCGCCGCCGACGCCGGGCGGCCCGCGCCGCGGATCGTCGCCGGCATACCCGTATGCCTTTGTGCGCCGGGGCAAGTCGACGAGGCCAAGGAGCGGGCCAACCGTATCCTCGGCGAGGCCGAGGTGTCGCCGAACTATCAGCGCCTGCTCGACCGCGGCGATGCCCGCGATGTCGGCGACCTGTGCGCCGCCGGCGACGAGGACGCCATCCTGGCCCGGATGCGCCGGTTCGCCGAGGCCGGCGTGACGGATCTGTCGGTGCGTCTGTTGCCGATCGGCGACAACCGCGACGAGCTGGTCGCCTCCAAACGCCGCACCCGTGAAATGATCGCTTCACTCGCCGCGGAATTGCGTTGACCCCCAACGCCACCGGGCCGCTGGCGGGAATCCGCATCCTCGAGGTCGGCACCATGCTGGCGGGCCCGTACGCGACCATGCTGCTCGCCGATCTCGGCGCCGCGGTCACCAAGATCGAACCCGCCGGCGGCGAGATCTCCCGCAGCGTCGGCGCCACCTATTTCGCCAGCCTCAATCGCAACAAATCCAGCATCACGCTGGACCTGAATTCCGATGCGGGACAACAACGGCTGGGCGAACTGGTCGCCGAATCGGACGCGCTGCTGGTGAACCTGAAACCCTCGGCCATCCGGCGGCTGGGCTTGACGTATGACACGCTGCGGCGGCACAACGAGCGGATCGTCTGCGTGGCGATCACCGGCTTCGGCCTGTACGGCGGCGACGATCCGGCGTTCGATTACGTGGTCCAGGCGGGCGTGGGCACCGCCGCGCTGACCGGCGACCCCGACGGTCCGCCGACGCTGCCCGGCTATTCCTCGGCCGACAACTCCACCGGAATGACGGCGGCGCTGGGGCTGTTGGCCAAGATCATCTCCGGCACCGGCGGCCAGGTGGATGTGTCGCTGCGTGACGTCATGCTGTCCCAGCTGAACTATCACGCGTCGGCCTATCTCAACGGTGGCGTGGAGCCGCAGCGCCGTCCGCACGGGGCGCACTCCTATTACGTTCCGGCGCAGCTCTTCCCGACGGCGGACGGGTATTTGGCGCTGTTCATCACCCACGACGGCTTCTGGAAGTCGTTCGCCGCGGAAGCGGGTATCGGGGGGTTCGAAACGATGGCCGAGCGCGTCGCGCGCCGCGACGAAGTGCTCGCGGTCGTCACGGCGATGCTGGCCACCGACAGCGCCGCGGGCTGGGAGCGGCGGCTGCGTCCGCTGGGGGTTCCCGCGGCGGCCGTCCGTACCCTGCCCGAGGCGCTCGAGGCCACCCCCGAAGTGATCGTCACGGCGGGCGAGTTCCGGTTGGTGGGAACCCCGATCCACGTCTCCGGCTATGAGCCCGAGTACCGGCCCCCGCCCGAGCTTCGCCAGTAGGCACGCCTGCCGTCGAGCTTCGAATGTGAAGCACGTTTCACGTTGGGCGTCCGCCACCGGGCCCGGTGAGGTGAGCCTCGGCAAGCTTCCGGAACGCCCCCACCAGACGGCTGCGATCCCCAGCGCGACAAGCCAATACGACGTGGCTCGGTTCGACCCCTTCCAACGGGACCGTGGTGATATCCGGCCGCACACCGTTGCCGTGCACGCCCGCCGTGATGGCCACCGCTTGCCCCGAGGCGATGAGTTCGAACTTGTCCTCGAGCGCATCGATGAACGGGCCATCGGGTGCCCGCCGACCGTCGGGTCGCGGATCGATGCGCCAGAAGGCGCTCCAGGCCGGATCTGAATGCCGCACCCGGGGCATGGGTTCGTCGGCGATGTCGTCGAGCGTGACCGATTCCCGGCCGGCCAGGCGATGGTCGACCGGTATCGCCAGCACGCGCGGTTCGTCGTACAGGATCGTCACGTGCAGCCCCTCGGTCGGAAACGGCAGCCGGGTCACCACCGCGTCCACCCGATGGCCGAGCAACGCATCGAGCGCCTGGTCCCAATCCAAATGCGTGACTTGAATATCGGCTTCGGGATGCTCGCGGCGCATCTCTCGCACCGCGGGGGTGACGATCATTCCCGTCGTGTACCCGATGGTGATCCGGCTCGGCTGCGCGGCCGCTCGCGCCTGCGCGGTGGCTTGGGCGGCCGAACGCAGCAGCGCCTTGGCCCGGGGCAGGAACACCTCGCCCGCCTCCGTGAGCCGGGTGCCCTGTGGGGTGCGGTCGAACAGGCGGACGCCGAGTTGTTGCTCGAGCCTGCGGATCTGGCGGCTCAACGACGGCTGCGCGACGCGCAGCGCTGAGGCGGCCCGGCCGAAGTGCCGGTGCTCGGCGACGACGACGAAGTACCCGACCAGCCGCAGGTCGAGATCGACAACCGTGGATGCCGAGTCCGTCATGCGTTCAGTGTAAACACTGTCCGACCCGCTACATGCCATAAAAGCGCCCACGAGCTGCTGTGATGCCTGGATTGCATCGCGCCATATGAAACAGGACTTGGACACGGCTCGCGCGCCGCCCTTGACTTGAGGCATACGTCCCAGGCGACAAGAAGGGAACTTTCATGCACGTCTTTGTCACGGGCGCGACCGGGCACATCGGCTCCGTCGTCGTCGCCGAACTCATCGACGCCGGGCACCAGGTCACCGGCTTGGCGCGGTCGGACGCGGGGGCCGCCGCCCTGAAAGCCGCGGGGGCGACGCCCCGGCGCGGTGACCTCGACGACCTCGACGGCCTGCGCGAAGCGGCGGCGGCGTCCGACGGTGTTATCCACCTCGCCTTCAAGCATGACTTCGACGACTTCGCCGGGGCGGCCGAGACCGACCTGCGCGCTGTCCGCGCCATCGGGGAAGCGCTCGTCGGTTCCGATCGGCCATTCGTCAGCACGTCGGGCACGCTGCTGCTTTCGCTGCTGGGTGGGGGCGGTGTCGCGACCGAACAGGACACGGTGGCCGGCGGCCCGCGGGTCGACTCCGAGAACGCGGTGATCGCGCTCGCCGAGCGCGGGGTGCGGTCGTCGGTGGTCCGCCTCGCGCCGCTGGTGCACAGCGACCTGGACCACCACGGCTTCGCCCACCACCTGATCAACGTCGCCCGCGATACCGGCGTGTCCGGCTACCTCGGTGATGGCGTCAACCGCTGGCCCGGGGTGCACACGCTCGACGCCGCACGCTTGTACCGGCTGGCGCTCGAAAATGCGCCCGCCGGAACGCGTTTGCACGGCGTCGCCGATGAGGGGGTGCCGTTTCGGGACATCGCCGCCGTCATCGGTCGTCACCTACACGTGCCGACATCCAGCATCGCCGCCGAACATGCGGGCCACTTCGGCTTTCTCGCGCTCTTCGCGTCACTGGACAACCCGACGTCGAATGCCTTGACACAGAAAATCCTCGACTGGCACCCGGAAGGACCGGGGCTGCTCGAGGATCTCGATGCCGGCCATTACTTCGGCGAGTGAGCTGATTCGGCCCGCATCGCGGCCAAGGTGAGCGAGCATCTGGAGGCAGGCGCCGACCACGTCGTGCTACTACCCGCCATCGGCGGTGAATTCTGCGCGGGCATCGACCAATTCGAAGAGCTGGCTCCGGCGTCCCACAAACACTCGGCCGTGTAACCCGACTGCGCCCCTTGGCCGAGCGTGACGGTGCAGTCACACTCGACCCGCGAACGTGACTGCACCGTCACGTTCGACGCGTTAAGGCGTCGCCA
This sequence comes from Mycobacterium sp. NGS33, assembly GCF_059812885.1. NCBI lineage: Bacteria > Bacillati > Actinomycetota > Actinomycetes > Mycobacteriales > Mycobacteriaceae > Mycobacterium > Mycobacterium sp. NGS33. The sequence goes on from NZ_JCALDN010000010.1 coordinate 8,788, forward strand.
GCTGCCTTTCCTGGTAGCGGCGCGCCCACTCGGCTCGCGACCGGATCGACACGTCCACGTCACTCGCCTTGGCGCGCAACGCTTTTACGGTCGCCTGTTCGCGCGGAGTCCGGGCGAACGGGTCCCAGCCGAAGAACCGGCAGGCGTTGCCCCAGGTGATCTTGTTGATGTCGGTGTCGTCGGCGCCTGCTGCATCGAGCTCGGCCAGCACCTGCTCGGGCGCGTCCGGCCAAAAGCAGTCCGAGTGCGGGTAGTCGCACTCCCAGGCGATGATGTCGATGCCGATCTCGTGGCGCAGCTTCAGCGACGTCTTGTCGGTGACGTAACAGGCCAGCGAGTGCTCGCGGAACACCTCGCTGGGCAGCTGAGAGCCGAAGTCGCGGCGCAACCATTTCTGGTTGGTGTAGTGCCGATCGCTGCGATCCAAATAGAACGGGATCCAGCCGATACCGCCTTCGGAGAAGGCGAATTTCAGGTCGGGATAGTTGCGCATGGCCGGGCCCCACAACAGGTCTTGCGCGCACATCGCCGAGACCTGGGTGGCCAAGATGATCAGGTTGTCGATCGGCGCGTTGGGTGCCATGCTGATCGCCCCGAAGCCGGTGCCGATGTGCAGGCACATCACCACGTTCTCCTCCGACAGCGTGCGAAACACCGGACCCCAGTAGTCCTCGTCGTGGTAGCTCGGAAGTCCTTCCAGGTGCGGCAATTCCGGCATGGTGACCGCGCGGCACCCCTTCGCCGCGACGCGGCGGATCTCGGCGCACATCCCCTCGGGAGTCCAGGTCGGCAGGATCGCGATCGGGATGAACCGGTCCGGATACGAACCGGCCCACTCGTCGATGTGCCAGTCGTTGTAGGCCGACACCATCACCAGGGTGACATCCTCGCGGGTCATGTTGAGGTGGCGGGCCGAAAAGCCGGTGAACGTCGGGAAGCACATCGACGCGAGGATGCCGTTGCGGTTCATGTCGCGGACGCGTTCGTGGACGTCGTAGACGCCGGGGCGCATCTCGGCGAAGCCGGCGGGATCGCGGCCCCACTCCTCGGCCGGCCAGGACACCACCGCGTTCAGCCCGCTGACGCCCTGCGGCCTGCCCTGGTACATCCACTGGTCGACGCCCTTGTCGTCGGTGACGACGATGGGTGCCTCGTCCCGGTATTTGGCGGGCACGTGCCGCAGGAACATGTCCGGCGGCTCGACCACGTGGTCGTCGATGCTCACCAAAATCAGGTCGTCGACCTTCATCAAGCAGTCCTCTCTCGCACAGCGACCCGAGCCGGAATCGGCTATCCGCTGTGCTCGGTGGTGGTCTCGAGCAGTCGTGGAATCGGCGCCGGGTCGAGCTGCAGGGCGTCGGACATGTGCAGCTGTCCGGCGTTGGCGATCATGTTGTCCAGAATCGCCTGCAGATCGTCGCCCTCGATCTCGTAGATGGCGACGTAGGGTCCGTCGCCGTCGACGGGCCGCAGTCGGCGCGCGGAGACGAACCCGTCCAGGGCCACCAGCTCACCCAGGTGCACCTCGTCGTACCAGGTGTTGTATTCCTGTTCGCGCTCGGGCGAGCTGGGTCGGCTCTCCACGAGGATGATGCCCTTGGCCATCGTCGCCACCTCTCTGGTCGCTACTCGTAGCGCACCGTGACCGAGTCCGTGTCGGGAACGCCCTGGCACGTCAGAATGTAGCCCTCGGCGACCTCGTCTTCCTCGAGAGCGTCGTTGACCCGCATGGTGGCGTGGCCCTCTTCGAGCTTGGCCATGCAGGTACCGCAGTTGCCGGCCTCGCAACTGAACGGCGGCTCCAGCCCGGCCCGACGCGCGGTCTCGAGCAGGGTCTCGCCCGGGACGATGGGCACCGAGACCTTCTTGCGGTCGAGATGAATCGTCACCGTCCCGGCACCGGAGCCGTTTGTTGCCGGATCTGTCACCCCTGGGGTCTCCTCGATGATCCGGGTGACCGTCACTGGGACCGCCCCCTTCCCGTATTTGCATTCTTCAGTATAGAGAATACTATTCTCACGAAGCGATAGCATCTTCTCGAGACTGTATGGATGTCGGGTCAGCCCGGTCTGTCAGGGAAGGACGGGACGTGACCGAGCCGGCGGCGCTCGTGTTCGAGGAACGGCGATTCAGCGCGCCCGAACTCGATGCGTTGGCCGACGGATGGGCCGCAACCCTGGCCAAAGACGGTGTCACCGCGGGCCAGCGCGTCGCCCTCATGGCCTCCAACCGGCCGGAATTTCTCGCCGTGGTGTTCGCGACCTGGCGGTTGGCCGCCACGCCGGTACTCATCAGTCCCGCGTGGAAGCGCGACGAGGTCGACCATGCGCTCGCGCTGACCGAGCCCGCGCACGCCGTCGGGGACCACCCGGTGCTTGCCGCCCTGATGCCGATGCTGCACCTGGACGAGCCGGTCGCGCCCGCCGACCCGATGGCCGGGGGCACACCGCCGCCCATGAACGACGCGGCGCTGGTGTTCAGCTCCGGCACCACCGGCCTGCCCAAGGCCGTCCGGCACACTCACGCCTCGCTGAACGAGGCGGTGCGGCACTGGCGCCAGGCGCTGCAACTGACCCACCGCGACCGGATCCAGGTCGCGACGCCACCGTCACACATCCTCGGGCTGCTGAACCTGCTGACCGCCTGGGAGACCGGCGCCCGCGTGCGCCTGCATCCCCGGTTCGACATCGACCGGGTGCTGCAGCACATCGAAAGTGACCGCATCACAGTGGAAATGGCGGTCGCCCCCATCGCGCTGGCCATCGCTTCGCATCCCGGTCTCGAGTCCTTTGACCTGTCTTCGCTGCGGTACATCATGTGGGGGGCCACGCCGGTCAATGCCCACGTCGCCCAGACCGTGACCCGGCGCACCGGAGTGGGTTGGCTCCCGGCGTACGGGACCACGGAATTGCCCGTCATAGCGTGCAATCCGATCGACGACCCGCGGCTGGACACAGTCGGACGGGCGGTTCCCGGCGTGGACCTACGCGTCGTCTCACTGGAAACTGGCGAGCCGGTCGGCCCCGGCGAGGTCGGGGAGATCCAGGCCCGCGCCGCGTCGCTGATGGCCGGCTACCTGCCGGCCGACGCGACCGGCGAGGCGATCCGCGACGGGTGGTACCGCACCGGAGACGTCGGCTGGCTCGACACCGGCGGCTGGCTGCGCATCACCGATCGCCTCAAAGAGATGATCAAGGTGCGCGGCTTCCAGGTCGCCCCCGCCGAAATCGAGACGGTGCTGCACGGTCATCCGGCGGTCAAAGACTGTGCGGTGTTCGGCATTCCCGACGGCCTCAACGGCGAAGCCGTCGTCGCCGCGGTGGCGACGTCCGCGCCCGTCGATGCGACCCAGCTGACCGCCATGGTGGACGAGAAACTGGCGTCCTACAAACGTCTGAGCCAAGTGGTGTTCGTCCCCGAAATCCCCCGCCTGCCCTCGGGCAAGGTGCTGCGCCGAGCGCTGAAGGAGCGTTATGGATGTACGTCTGACAGCTGAACAACAGCAATTACGCGACGCCGCCGCCAAGCTGGCCGACGACCTCGGACCGGCCACGGTGCAGGATCTCGACGACCAGACCCGAATTACCCGTCTGGACAAACAGATTGACAACACCGGCTGGCGGTCGTTGCGTTCCGACGGGGCCTCCGGCGTGGAGGTGGCCATCGTGGCCGAGGAATTCGGCCGGCGGCTGGTCGACACGCCCTTCCTCGGTCCGGTGCTGGCCGACGATCTGGGCCGCCACGTCGGGGCCGACGTATCCGCGGTGACGGTCGCCGTCGGCGATCGGGTGATCGACGCCCGCGGCGCGCGGCGCGCCCTATGGCTGTCGGCGGGCGCCGTCGTCGTCGGCGATGTGCAGGCCACGGCGGAAAGCGTCGATCTGACGCGGGCCGACGCGACGATCACGGGATCGCCGGAGGCGCTGGGGGAGGTGCCAGCCGAGGTCGCCGAGCAGTGGCGGGCCCTGGCCTTGGTCGCGACGACGGCGGACCTGGTCGGCATCGCCCGGGGCGCCCACGCCGTCGCGTGTGACTACGCCAAAATCCGCGAACAGTACGGCAAGCAGATCGGCTCGTATCAAGCCATCGCCCACCTGCTGGCCGAAAGCCTTGCGCTGATTGAAGGTTCGGTCAGTGTGCTACGGCATGCGGCGTGGGGGGTCGACGAGCTGGCCCCCGCCGAAGCCATCCGGGCCGCCCAAATCGCAAAGGTCTACTGCGCGCGCGCCACCCGCACCGTCTGCGAGACGGCCATCCAGGTGCACGGCGGTATCGGCAACACCTGGGAATGCGTGGCGCACGTCTATCTGCGCCGGGCCCTGACATCGACCGAGCTGTGGCCGGTCGCGTTGAAGGAGATCGATTTTGGACTTTCGTGACTCACCCGATGAGGCCGCCTTTCGGGAGCGGCTGCGCACCTGGCTCGCCGCATACGCCAAGGAGTTCTCCGGCTCCGGCGACGAGTATTGGGCGCGCATGGCCGACTGGCACCGCGCCCTCTACGCCAACGGTTTCTTCGGCCTGTCCTGGCCACGCGAGTGGGGCGGTCAGGACCTGGCGCCCGTCTACGACGTGATCGTGGACGAGGAACTGGTGCGGGCCGGCGCGCCGCCGCGCCCCAGCGTCGGGTACCTGGTCTACGGCATCGGCGAACACGCCAACGACGAGGTGCGAAAACGCTTCCTGCCCGGCATCATCAACGGCACCGAGCGCTGGTGCCAGGGCTTCAGCGAGCCCGGCGCCGGTTCGGATCTGGCGTCGCTGACCACCACCGCACGCCTCGAGGGCGACACGTATGTGGTGAACGGCCACAAGATCTGGACCAGCTACTCCGACGTGGCCGACTGGTGCTTGTTGCTGGCCCGCACCGACCCCGACGCCAAGCGCCACCGCGGGCTGTCGGCATTCGTTCTGGACATGAAACAGCCCGGCGTGCAACAGCGCCCGCTGCAGATGATCAACGGGGTGACCAACGAATTCGGTCAGGTGTTCTTCGACGGCGCCAAGGTGCCGGCGGACCGGATGGTCGGTGCTCCCGGCGACGGTTGGGCGGTGGCCATGACCGTCGTCGGGCACGAACGCGAGCCCTCCACGCTCGGCTATGCGGCGCGCTACGGCAAGCTCGTGCGAGAACTGTTGTCCCGCAATGACGGTGAGGTTCCCGAGGAGCTGGCGTGGGCCGCGGTTCAGTCGGATATGCTGACCCATCACGTCCGCCGGCGGCTGTCCGAACAGCTCGACGGCGTCTCGCACGGCTCGGAGGGCTCGCTGGACAAGCTGCTGATGACCTGGGTCGAACAATCCGTCGGGCATGCCGCCCTGGCCGTCGCGGGGACCCGCGATCCCGAAATGCTGAGCGCCTATCTGTACAGCCGGGCGCAGAGCGTCATGGGCGGGACGTCGCAAATACAAAAGAACATCATCGCTGCACGAATCTTGGGATTGTAGAAGTGATCGCGAACGCGGGCGTAGCCCGGGTGAAGCGGGTCACGACCATCGAAGGAGTCTGACGTGTACGACATGCCTACCGAAATCGACGTTCAGGCGGACGGTGCCCTGCGCATCATCACGCTCAACCGGCCGGATTCGCTCAACTCCGTCAACGACAACCTGCATGTCGGGCTCGCGCGGCTGTGGCAGCGACTGACCGACGACGCGGGCGCCCGCGCCGCGGTGATCACCGGCGCCGGCAGGGCATTCTCGGCCGGTGGCGATTTCACGTATCTGGAAGAGCTGGCCAACGACGCCGAGCTGCGCGCCAAAACGATCCGGGATGGCCGCGAGATCGTGCTGGGCATGGCGCGGTGCCGAATTCCGGTGGTAGCGGCCGTCAACGGGCCCGCCGTCGGGCTGGGCTGCAGCCTGGTCGCGCTCAGCGACATCGTCTACATCGCCGAGGCCGCCTATCTGGCCGACCCGCACGTGCAGGTGGGCCTCGTGGCCGCCGACGGCGGCCCGCTGACCTGGCCGCTGCACATCAGCCTGCTGCTGGCCAAGGAATTCGCCCTCACCGGAACCCGTATCGGCGCGCAGCGCGCGGTCGAGCTCGGGCTGGCCAACCACGTGGTCGACGACCCGCTCGCGGAGGCGATCGCCACCGCCAAAAAGATTCTGGAACTGCCGCAGCAGGCGGTGGAGAGCACCAAGCGGGTGCTCAACATCCACCTGGAGCGCGCCGTGCTCGCCAGCCTGGACTATGCGCTCTCGGCCGAGAGCCAGTCGTTCCTCACCGAGGACTTCCGGGCCAACGTCGCAAAATTCAACGCGGCCAAGAAGAATTGAGGTTCTGGCCGCGCGACGACCTCAGGAATCGTATCGGCGCAGGAATTCACGCATCACCGCATCGAACTTGCCCGGCTCCTCGATGAACGGCATGTGAGCGCTGGACTCGAACAACTCGAACCGCGAACCCGCGATGCGCCGGTGCATTTCCCACATGTGTTCGGGAACGCATTCGTCGTACTTGCCGGCGAGAACCAGTGTCGGCGCGGTGATTTCGTGGAGTCGGTCGACCACGTCCCAGTCCCGGATGGTCCCGACGATGTGAAAGTCGCTGGGACCGAACATGGTCTCGAAGATTTCGGCGCCCATGTTGCGGAACGCATCCTCGAGCTCCCGCGGCCAGGGACGCACCCGACAGAGGTAGGTTTCGTTCCAGGTGCGGATGGCCGCCTGGTAGTCGGGGGAGTACGTCGTGCCGGCGGCCTCATGGTGGTCGATGGCGGCCTGGGTTGCCGGATCCAGCTCGGATTTCAAGCGCGCCACCATCTTCGTGAACTCCGGGATGGACGCGATGCTGTTGGAAATGGTCAGGCTCGCCACCCCGGCGGGTACTGCCTCGAGCATGTACTGCTGGGCCAACATCGCGCCCCAGGAGTTGCCGAACAGATGGAAATGGTCCAGGCCGAGGGCCCGCACCACGGCGTCCACCTCGGAGACCGAGCGATCCATCGTCCAAAGCTTGCGATTAGGAGGGCATTTGGATTTCCCACAGCCAAGCTGGTCCCAGAAGATGAGCTCTCGTTCGGTGGCCAGCCGCTCCAGCGACCGCAAGTAGTCGTGCGGCAACCCCGGCCCGCCGTGAATGACGAGCAGCGGAAGGCCCGGCCCGCCGCCGGTCCGTTTAAACCACACGTTGCCGCCCGGGACGGCGACCATTCCCTGAGTCATGTACCCACCATCGCAAATCGACACCCATTGCGCAGTCCCGCCGCAGTCCTGGCAGGATGCGCAATGGAGCGGTGCGCTAAACGCCCGCTCGACGATCCGTCCCACCACCGTCGTCGTGGGAGCCACCGCAGCTGCGGCCTGACCGGGAGGAACCGCAATGACCAGTGTCGACAATCCAATTCCCTCGCAAGATCTTTCGGGGATTGTCGGACACCGCTTCATCTACACCTACGCCAACGGCTGGCAATACGAGATGTATGTCAAGAACGCCACCACCATCGACTACCGGATCCACTCCGGGCATGTGGGAGGCCGCTGGGTCAAAGGTCAGGAGGTCCACCTCGTCCAACTCGACGATGACAGTTTCAAACTGTCGTGGTCCGAACCCACCGGCACATGCGTGGTCGTCAATGTCCTGCCCGCCAAACGCTGTCTGCACGGGGTCATCTTCTTTCCGCAGTGGATCCGGCTGCACGGTGAGCGCACGGTCTGCTTTCAGAACGAACACCTGGACGAGATGCGGGCCTACCGGGATCAAGGCCCGACCTACCCGATCTATGAGGTCCCGGAATTCGCCTACATCACCCTGTTCGAATACGTGGGTGCCGACGACGAGAGCGTCATCGACACCGGCCCCGAGCAGCTGCCCCCGGGATGGTCGGACCGCACCGACTGACCGACGGGGGACCAGCGGGCGCCTGTTGCGACTCGCACTCTCGCAATGCGAGAATATGATTCTCGCATTGCGACTGGGGCGTCTCGCGCCCCTGCCCGCTGGTTGAACTGGAGAAAGACCTGTGCCTGAAGCCGTCATCGTGTCCGCCCTGCGCACCCCCATCGGCACCGCCCGCAAGGGCACGCTGCGCGATACCAGCGCGTTCGACCTGGCCCACCACGTCGTCAGCGAAGCCGCCAAGGATCTGGACCCGACGCAGGTCGATGACGTGATCCTGGGCGAGGGCCTCTACGGCGGCGGTGTGCTCGCCCGCCACGCCGCCGTCACCGCCGGCCTGACCCAGGTTCCCGGACTGGCCAACAACCGGCACTGCGCGGCCGGTCAGGCGGCCGTGCAGACCGCGGCCGCGAGCGTGGGCGCGGGAATGGACCAACTCGTCATCGCCGGGGGCGTGAACTCGGCGTCGACGTCACCGCGGTCGCGGATGCAGGTCGACGGCGAGTGGGTCGACTGGTTCCCGCCGACCCACCCGGACCGGCCCGACGCTCCCAACATGGACATGTCGATCACCGTGGGCTGGAACGCCGCGGTCAAGGCCGGCGTCAGTCGCGAGGAGATGGACGCCTGGGCGCTACGGTCCCACCGCAACGCCATCGCCGCCATCGACGAAGGCCGCTTCAAAGAGGAGATCGTGCCGATCGACACCCCGCACGGGTTGTTCGCTGTCGACGAGCACCCGCGCCGGGACACCAGCATGGAAAAGCTGGGCGCGCTCAAGCCGCTGCACCCAGAGATCGAAGGCTTCTCGATCACCGCCGGCAATGCCTGCGGCGCCAACGATGGTGCCGCGGTGCTGACGATCGCCGGCGACGGGCTCGGATTGCCCGCGCTGGCCACCATCCGGTCCTGGGCGTCCGTCGGCGTCGACCCGGCGATCACCGGCCTGGCGCCGGTGGAAGCGATACCGAAAGCCCTTAAGCGAGGCGGACTCTCGATTGCCGACGTAGATCTTTTCGAGATCAACGAAGCCTTCGCCGCGATGTGCGTGGCCACCGTCAAGCTGCTCGAGCTCGACCCCGACCAGGTCAACGTCAGCGGCAGCGGCTGCTCGCTGGGTCACCCCGTCGCGGCCACCGGCGCGCGGATGCTGGTCACCCTGGTGCACGAACTGCGCCGCCGCGGCGGCGGCATCGGCGTCGCGGCGATGTGTGCGGGCGGCGGGATGGGCTCGGCGACGGTGATCGAGGTCGCGGCTCCATAATGCGTACATGATCATCGCCGATCTGATTGCCCGCGCGCGCAACGGATCTCCGCGCGCGGCCGGTCGGCTGCTCAGCCTCGTCGAGGGCGACCAGCGCGACGAGGTCCTGGCGAATATCGGTCCCGCCCCGGGCGGCATGGGGCCGGTCGTCGGCATCACCGGCCCGCCGGGGGCGGGAAAGTCGACGACGGTCGCCGCGCTGGTCGGCGCCTACCGCAAGCGCGGATCCCGGGTGGCGGTGTTGGCGGTGGACCCGTCGTCCCCGTTCAGCGGGGGTGCGCTGTTGGGCGATCGAATTCGAATGGCCGCCCACATCAACGACTCCGATGTCCTGATTCGTTCGGTGGCCACCCGCGGGCATCTCGGGGGCCTGGCCGCCGCGGTTCCGGCGGCCATCCGGTTGTTGGGGGCGATCGGCTACGACGTGGTGCTGCTGGAGACGGTGGGGGTGGGCCAGTCCGAGATCGAGATTGCCGCCGTCGCCGACCCGACGGTCGTCATCCTCAATCCCGGTGCGGGCGACGCGGTTCAGGCGGCCAAGGCCGGCGTGCTGGAAGTGGCCGACATCGTGGCGGTCAACAAGGCGGACCGCGACGGTGCCGAGCAGACGGTTCGGGATCTGCGGGCCGAAACCGCGGCCCCGATCGTGTCCCTGGTCGCCGCCCGGGGCGAGGGCATCGAGGACCTGATGGCCGCCATCGAGGACCATCGCCGCACCGACAGTCGTGCCCGCCGACTGGCCCGGGCGCGGGCGCAGATCTTGTCCCTCGCGCAGACCAGGCTGCGGAATCAGCCGGATCTCGACCGGCTCGCCGAGGCGGTCGTCGACGGCCATCAGGACCCCTACTCGGCCGCCGATCAGCTAATCTCACCCCCCGCGCCGCCGAGCGACTGACGGCCCGCTTGTCCCCCAATCGGGGGAACAGGCGTTCATCACATTTGCGGTCCGATCGGCGGAGTTGCCACTCGCGCAATCGCCCTACGTTGAGTTCGTGTTCAACGCGGCGGCCACCTCGGCCAGCGAGTTAGGAGATTCGGCATGACTCACACCCCCCAGCTTTCGGCAGCGCTCGACCCTGATGACCACCTGGAGCTGTATCGCCGAATGTGGGTTCTGCGGCTGCTCGACATGGCCATGGATGAGCTGCGTGTCGACGGCCTGATCGACGACGCCACGCGAACCGAATTCGGGCAGGAGGCGGTGGCGGTCGGCGCGGTTGCGGCCCTGCGGCCGGGCGACCGCGTCAACGCCGCCACCCCGCAATTCCGGCACGCCCAGCAGGTCGGCCTCGCCCTGCCGCTGGGCCCGGCCATCGCCGACATCATCGGCCCGCGCCGCGCCGGCGCCGGGGCCGCGGACTGGAAACGGTCGCTGGCCAATGAAAGCGCTCTGGGTCAATCGACCATGTTTGCGCTGGGCGACGCCAACACGCAGCTACTGGCCGGCGAGGGCAACGTCGCCTTGTGTGTCATCGGCGGTCGCGACGCCCACTCCGTCGAGTTCACCACGGCCGCAAAGATTGCCGTGCAGTGGCGGCTGCCGGTGGTGTTCGTCGTGGAGAACATCCGCGGCGGGACGAACGCGCGTCGCCGCGCGTACGAATTCGACGCGATGCCCATGCTGTCGGTGGATGGCAGGGACGTGGTGGCGGTGGCCGCCTCGGTCACCGAAGCGGTGCACCGGGCGAGCGCCGGTGACGGCCCCACCCTCGTCGAGGCGATCACGTATCACACGAATCACCCCATCGCCGTCGACCCGCTGGTCTTCGCACGCCGCCAGCTGATCGCCGCCGGCGGCACTAGCGATCACCTCTGCGAGGTGGAACGCGGGGCGCGCCACCTGATCGCCGAGGCCATGGCTTCGGCCAAAGCGGTGGCGCGGGCGCAGCAGATCACGTCCGCGCCAAAGCCAAAGCCCTGGTCGGCCGCTAGCTGAGCAGACCTTGCCGCATTGCTTCGGCGACGGCGGCCGCGCGATCGCTGACGCCGAGCTTCTCGTAGAGGCGTTGCACATGCGTTTTGACCGTCGACGGGGCCACGAAGAGCTCACCGGCGATCGCGGGGATGCTTTGGCCGCGGGCGATCCTGTTGAGCACCTCACGTTCGCGCGCGCTGAGCACGGGTGCCGTCGGCTCCGCGCGCTGCCGGATCTCTGCGGCAAGACCGCCGACGAGCGCCGGCGCCACCACGTCGCGGCCCTGCGCGCAGTCGAGCACCGCCTTGACGATCTCGCTGCGCGTCGAGTCCTTGAGCACAAACCCGGCGGCGCCCTGCTGCAGCGCCTGGTACACAATCGCCGACTCGTCGTGCGCCGAGATCAGCAACACCCGGGTGGGCAAGCCCTGCTTTCGCACCGCGGCCGCCACCTGGGCGCCGTCCAAGCCGGGCATCCGGTAGTCGAGCAACGCGACGTCGGGCACGTGCGATTGGATCAATTCCAATGCGGCAGAGCCGTCTTCCGCTTCACCGACGACGTTCACCGAACCGCTCGACGAGAGCGCGCGCACCACGCCCTCGCGAAAAAGCGGGTGATCGTCGCCGACAACCACCCGCACCGTCTCCGGGGTAGCCGCGCCGACCATGGCGACGAGTGTAGCGGTCTTCCGAGCAGCGGCCTTCGCGTTCTCCGGGCGCCACGATGAGCCATTTCCCCGTTTGCTTCGGGGGCGCGGACGCCGATGAGTACGGTGATCGGGTGGCGGTAGCCGGCGACGCAGAGCTGGAACGGGTGCGCACGGTTCACCAGTTGCGCTCGTACCGCATCGGCTCGGTGCTGCGCATCGGTGTGGTCGGCCTGATGGTCGCAGCCATGATCATCGGCACCAGCCGATCGGAGTGGCCGCAGGAAAGCGTGCTCATCGCGCTGTACGCACTCGTCGCGCTCTGCGCGTTCGGGTTGGCTTTCGCTCCTTTCCGGCGCTGGATCGGGATGGGCCGACTGGTCGCGATCGGCCGGCTGGAGCCGTTTGCGTTCACCGTCATCGACATCGTCGCGCTGACCGTCTTTCAGCTGCTGTCCACCAACGGGATCTATCCGCTGCTGATCATGGCGATGTTGCCGGTCCTGCTGGGGCTCGACGTCTCCTCGCGCCGGGCGGCGGTGGTGCTGATCTTCTCCATGCTGGGGTTCGCCATTGCCGTGCTGCAAGATCCGGTGATGTCGAGCGCGGTTAAGTTGGCGGAGGCGGGTTTTCGGTTCCTGCTCTATGCATTCCTGTGTTGCGCGGCCTTTTTGGTGGTGCGCATCGAGGAGCGCCATACCCGCTCGGTGGCCGGACTGAGCGCGTTGCGGGAGGAGCTGCTGGCCCAGACGATGAACGCCTCGGACGAGGCGGCGCGCCGGATCTCGGAATTCATTCACGACGGACCGCTGCAAGACATTCTGGCGGTGCGCCAAGAGCTCGTGGAGTTGGATGCGGCGTTCGGGGGCGACGAGCGCGTCGGCCGCGCGCTGAGGGGCTTGCAGCTGGCCTCGGAACGGCTGCGGCAGGCCACTTTCGAGCTGCACCCCGCGGTGCTCGAACAGGTCGGGCTCGGGGCCGCGGTGCGGCAGCTCGCGGACTTCACCGCGCAGCGTTGCGGCATCGAGATCACCACCGATATCGAATACGCGGCGCGCAGCGACATCGACCCCATCGTGTTCGGTGTGGTGCGTGAGCTGCTGTCCAACGTCGTCCAGCATGCTCGGGCCCGTCACGCGACGGTCATGCTCGGAATCACCGACCAGACCTGTGTGCTGCATGTGGTCGACGACGGCGTGGGGTTCAGCCAGGAGACGATGGCGCGCCGCATGAGCGAGGGACACATCGGGCTGGCGTCGCACCGCGCCCGAGTGGAAGCCGCCGGCGGAGCCCTGACGTTCCTCGATGCCCCGGTGGGCACCCATGTCTGCGTCGAAATGCCGTTGCGGAATTGACGGTTCCCGGGCCGCGGGGGGACGCGTCGGCAGTCGCAGCAGTCACGTGGGCATCAGTTTCGCTGGCATGAAGTGACTTTGAAGTGCGCTGGCACCGGCGCTAGCACACATGAGACCCGCCACCGAGGGTCCCGCTCAGCCGTGGTCGCTGACCAGAAGGCGGTAGCCGGCATCGAGCTGGCGTTGGTCAAGCAGCCGCGAGTGCCGCTGCCGCCATCGTCCGGTGCGCAGGTCGGCGGCGAGGCGGGCCAGGCCCTCGGTCAGCGAGCCCTGGTCCGCGTACGCCAGCATCGAGATGCCGGCGCGGACAGTGGGATCAAGATAGGCCTCGGGTCGGCGCCAGAAGGCCGCCCCGAATCCGTCGGTGCAGTCGTGCGGGACTGGCACGGTCTGCACCTGCGCACCCCCCAGCAGCTCCACGAGTTCCGCGATCGGGACATAGAGCTCGTGGTTGATCCGAGCGGCCTCAGGCAGATAGTCGCGCACCAACCAGAAGCTCTGAAACACCGCTTGATCCCAGGTCAGCACCACGATGCGACGGCGCGCGACACGACGTAACTCCGCGACCCCGGCGGCGACATCGCTCCAGTGATGCACGGTCAGCAGGGCCATCGCGGCGTCAACGCAGTTGTCGCGCAGGGGCAAAGCCTCCGCCAACGCCTGCACGCAGGGGGCGGAGCCCGGTGGACGCTGAGCGATCATCACCATGCTGGGCTCCACCGCGGCCACCGTTTGGACGGGTTCATACGATCCCGTGCCGGCCCCGACGTTGACGACGGTGCCCATCGTGGCGAGCGCGGCGTTCACCTGCGAACCGATCCGCGGGTCGGGTCGACGAGTGCTGCGATAGGTGGCACCGATCCGGTCGTAGGCGACCATCGATATCCACCCTACTTCAGGTCGACCGACTTCCCGGTGGCGGCGGCATGACCCGCGCGATAGCCGAAAACCATTGCCGGGCCGAGCGTTCCACCGGCACCACCGTAGGCCCTCCCGGTCACTCCGCCCATCGCGTTGCCCGCGGCGAACAGGCCCGGTATCGGCTCGCCGCCGACGTGCAGGACGCGGGCATCGTGATCGGTGCGCGGGCCGCCCTTGGTGCCCATCGCACCGATGCTCACCGGCACCGCGTAGAAGGGCGCGGTGTCGATGGGGCCCAGCGTCTTGCCGGCCGGTGTGGTCGCGCTGTCGTCGCCCCAGTAGCCGTCGTAGGCGCTCGAGCCGCGACCGAAGTCGGGGTCTGCGCCGGCGGCCACATGACGGTTCCAGCTCTCGACGGTGCGGGTCAGACCGGCGGCGTCGATGCCGGTCTTGGCGGCCAACTCGGCGAGGTCCGCGGACTCGCAGAACCAGTCCGGGACGGGTTGCCCCGGTTCGATACCGAGAAACCCGTAGCGCTGCAGGTGAATCGAATCGAACACCATCCATCCGCGGTCGTTGACGTAGCCGCCGCGAGGGTCCAGGTAATGGAAGGCGCCGGCCATCGAGTTGTAATCGCACGCCTCGTTGACGAAGCGCCGGCCGGCCGAGTTGACGATGATGCTGCGCGGCCGCGTCCTTTCCAGTCGCACGCTGCGGCTGCGTGGCTTGCCCTCGATGGTGTCGCCCGGGATTTGCACGATGGGCACCCACCACGCTTCACCCATGTTGGCCAGGTCGGCCCCCTGCTCCATCGCCATGCGCAAGCCGTCGCCGGTGTTGTTGGGCGGAGAGACGGCGCCGTGCATGGGGCCACGCAGAAACGCTTGTGTCAGGGCCGGATCCCACTCGAAGCCGCCGGTGCCCAGGATGACGCCGTGGCGGGCGCCAACGCTGATCGTTCGATCCGGCAGGGCCACGCGCACCCCGGTGACCTCTCCGTCGTCGGCGATGAGGCCCTCGGCGCGGGCATTGGTGCGTGGGGTCACTCCCACGTCCAGCAAACCCTTGAGCAGTCCCGCGATCAGCGCGGTGCCGGCCACGCACAGATGGCTGGTTCGCTCGTCGATCGCCGCGTGCAGGCGCGCCCTGGTCTCGGCATCGAATCCGACGTTGGACCAGTCGGCCGGGAAAGATGTGATGCGCGTTGCCCATTCGCCCAGTTGCGCCAGATCGAACGGGGCCGCACTCAGCGACCTGCCGCCGCTCGGTTGCCCGCCCGGCAGCTCGGGACGATAGTCGGGAAAGCCGGTGGCGATCTCGAACTGAAGACCGCTGTGCGCCTCGATGAAATCGAGCATCGCCGGGCCGGTGCGCACGAACGTTTCCACCAACTCGTCGTCCATCGAACCGAGCGACTGCGCGCGCAGGTATCGCAACGCGTCCGCCGGGGTCAATTCGCCGTCGGGAGAACGATTGTGGGCGGGGATCCACACGATGCCACCCGAGACGGCCGTGGTCCCGCCGACGGTCGAGGCCTTTTCGTAAACCTCCACCGAGGCACCCGCGACGGCTGCGGTCAGCGCGGCGGTGAGGCCGGCGCCGCCGCTGCCGAGCACGACGACGTCGACTTCGTGGTCCCATGACATGGACTGCTATCCCTTCAGCTCAGTAGCTCCGACAACTGCTTGGCGGCCTTCACGACCGCGTCCTTCCCGCGCATCACCACGTCTTCTCGGTGGGAGATGAGGTTGATGCACGTCGGTGGCGAAGGTGCCGGGCGGCGCACCCCCACGGCCAGGCCGTAGGTGTTCGGTTCGATCTCGCCGTAGGTGGTCACCCAACCGCGTTCGCGCGCTTGGGTTACCAGCTCTCGTTCGCCCGGACGCGGCGGCATGCATGCGAGCAGCGCGATGCCGGCCGCGCCGCGGTCCAACGGATAGCGGCTGCCTTCGTGAAAGGACAGCTGGTAGGCGACGTGGCTGGGCACGATGACGGCGATCGCCACCTGCTGGTCGCCTTCGGCGATGAGCAGCGACACGGTCGTGCCGAGCTCGTCGGCCAACGCGCGCAGCGTCGGCAGGCTCACTTGGCGCACGTTGCGGTCGAAGGAAGCGCCGAGCACGGCCAGCCCCGCCGCCGGACGGTAGCGCCCGTCCTCGCCCTTGGCCACCAGTCGGAACTCGGCCAGTGTCGACAGCAACCGGTAGGCGATGGTGCGGTGCACCCCCACCTGGTCGGCGAGCTGCTGCACCGTCAGCCCGCTGGGCGAGTCCGCCACCATCTGCAGGGCCGTCAGACCCCTGGCCAGGGTCTGGGAACCGGTACCCGCCCCCGTCACAGCCTTGACAGACCTTCCCGCGAGAGCGAAGCTCTATATATAACGCACATTAGTGTGCGATATTAGCACACAACGTACGCCGAAAACGAGAACGAGATTTCCCCGATCTGGAGGCCGGAGCGCACCGTGGCGGAGTTCGAGAGCATCTGGAGCGATCTGCAGGGCGTCGCGTTTGAGCAGGGCTACCTCGACGCCGGCGGGGTGCGGACCCGCTACCTGCGTGCCGGTGATCCCGCAAAGCCGGTGCTGGTCCTGTTGCACGGATCCGGCGGACATGCCGAGGCCTACGTGCGCAATCTGGGCGCGCACGCCGAGCATTTCTGGACCTGGTCGATCGACATGCTCGGTCACGGGTACACCGGCAAGCCGGGCCACCCGCTCGAAGTCGCCCACTACGTCGAGCACCTGATGGCGGTGCTGCGCACCATCGGTGTCGACCGCGCCTATCTCAGCGGTGAATCGCTGGGCGGCTGGGTGGCCGCGCGCGCCGCTATCGATCACCCGGACGTGGTCGAGCGGCTGGTGCTCAACACCGCCGGCGGCTCCCAGGCCGACCCCGCGGTGATGCAGCGGATCATCACGCTGTCCATGGCAGCCGCCGAGGACCCGACCTGGGAAACCGTGCAGGCACGCATCAAATGGCTGATGGCCGACAAGTCCAGGGACTACGACGATTTGGTCGCCAGCCGCCAGCGCGTGTATCGCCAACCGGGATTCGTCTCGGCGATGAGCGACATCATGGCTTTGCAGGACCCCGAGATTCGGGCGCGCAACATCCTGGGACCGGACGAATACGGGTCGATCATCGCCCCGACGCTGGTGCTGTGGACCAGCGACGACCCGACCGCCGACGTGACCGAGGGGCGGCGCATGGCGTCGATGATCCCGGGCGCCCGCTTCGAGGTGATGCCCGGTTGTGGCCACTGGCCGCAGTACGAGGACGCCAAGACCTTCAATCGCCTGCATCTCGACTTTCTGCTGGGCCGGTGATGGTCACACCGGACCGGGCGTTACCTGACCTCGACACCGATGTCCTCGTCGTCGGCGCGGGTCCGGTCGGCTTGACCCTGGCCAACATCCTTGGCCTGCAAGGCATCCGCACGGTGGTAGTCGACGAGCGGGACACCCTCATCGACTACCCGCGCGGCGTGGGTCTGGATGACGAGGCGTTGCGCACCTTCCAGTCGATCGGGCTCGCCGACCGGGTACTGCCGCACACGGTGCCCAATCAGATTTTGCGCTTCGTCGACGCCAGGCGCCGGGTGCTCGCCGAAATGGCCCCGCCGGACGCACGTTTCGGCTGGCCGAAACGAAATGGCTTCGTGCAACCCCTCGTCGACGCCGAATTGCTGGCCGGCTTGGAGCGATTCGAGCACGTCGAGGTGCGCTGGCGGCGCCCGATGACGACCTGCCGGGAAGACGCCGACGGGGTGACCGTCGAACTCGGCGGCGGCGACGGCGACGCCGCCCGCCTGCGGGCACGCTATGTGGTCGGGTGCGACGGCGGCCGCAGCATGACCCGCCGGGTGATGGGGGTGTCGTTCGATGGAACGACGTCGTCGACGCGCTGGCTGGTGGTCGACATCGCCAACGACCCGCTCGGGCACCCGAACAGCGAGGTCGGCGCCGACCCCGAACGCCCGTACGCCTCGATCTCGATCGCCCACGGAATTCGGCGCTTCGAGTTCATGATTCATGGCGACGAGACCGACGAACAGGCCGAGGACCCGGCGTTCCTGACCCAGATGCTGGCGCGGATGGTGCCCCATCCCGACCGGGTCGACGTGATTAGGCGCCGGGTGTACACCCACCACTCGCGGATCGCCGGCGCGTTCCGCCAGGGCCGGCTGCTGCTGGCCGGCGATGCCGCCCACCTGATGCCCGTCTGGCAGGGGCAGGGGTACAACAGCGGGATCCGGGACGCGGCGAACCTGGGTTGGAAGCTCGCCGCGGTGGTCAGCGGACGGGCCGACGAGAAGCTGTTGGACACCTACGACGTGGAACGCCGCAAGCACGCCCGCGCGATGATCGACCTGTCCACCATGGTGGGCCGGGTGATCTCGCCGACCAACCGCCGGGTGGCGAACGCGCGAGATCTCCTGATCCGGTCGGCGTCAATCGTGCCGTCGCTCAAGCGATATGTGCTGGAAATGCGGTTCAAGCCGATGCCGCGCTACGAGCACGGGGCCGTCGTGCACGCCGCGCCCGGCCGGGCCGATTCGCCGGTGGGAACGCTGTTCATCCAACCCCGCGTCGACACCCGCGATCGGCAGAACGTGCTGCTCGACGACGTGCTCGGCTCCTGGTTCGCCGTGCTGTGCTGGAACAACCACCCCCGCAAAATCCTGGGCGATGTCGCGTTCGCGAACTGGAAAGCGTTGGGCGCGCGCTTCTTTGCGCTCCGCCCGGCGACCCAGCTGCACTGGGCAGGCCACGATGACCCCGACGTCGTCATCGTGGGCGATCGGCATGGTGGCCTCAAGTCCTGGTTCGACACGCATTCCGAGTCGGTGTTGTTCCTGCGCCCCGACCGGTGCATCGCGGGCGCCTGCATCGCCCAGCGCGCGCCGGACTTGAGCGCCGCGCTGATCGATGCGCTCACGCTCAGGCCGCGAGGAGGTGATTTGCAAAGTGGCACTGGCTCTGTGCTGTATGTCGCACAGCCCTCTCCTGAATCTTCCGGGGCCGTCGCGGGACCTGCTTGATGATATCGAGGGTGCCATCGCCGAGGCGCGGCGATTCGTCGAAGAGTTCGACCCCGAACTGGTGGTCAGCTTTTCGCCGGATCACTACAACGGCTTTTTCTACAAGGTGATGCCGCCCTTCTGCATCGGCACCAGCGCCTCTGGAGTGGGGGACTACGGCACCCACGCCGGCCCGCTCGACGTGCCGGAAACGCTTGCGGCCGACTGCGCCAAGGCGGTCCTCGATGCGGGCGTCGACGTCGCGGTGTCGACCAGCATGGACGTCGACCATGGGACGGTCCAGCCGCTGGAAAAGCTGTTCGGCGACGCCACCTCGCGTCCCGTGATACCGATCTTCGTCAACGCCATCGGAGTGCCGCTGGGCCCGCTGCACCGCTGCCGCGCACTCGGTGCCGCCGTCGGCAGTTATGTGGGCACGCTGGACAAGCGAGTGCTGATCCTGGGATCCGGTGGGCTTTCCCACAGCCCGCCGGTGCCGACCCTGGCCACCGCGCCCGCGCCCGTGCTGGAGCGGATCGTGCACGGCCAGCCGATGACGTCCGAGCAACGCCAGGCCCGCCAAGCCGCCGTCATCGACGCGGCCAAAAGCTTCGCCGCCGGCGAGAGCGACCTGCAGGCACTCAATCCGGCGTGGGACCACCAGTTCCTGGACATCATCGACGGGGGGCGGCTGAGCGAATTGGATGGCTGGTCGAACTCGTTCGTCGCCCATGAGGGCGGCAGCTCCGCGCAGGAAATCCGCACGTGGGTGGCGGCTTTCGGAGCGCTGGAAGCGGCGGGCCCCTACGACATCACCGGGCGCTTCTACAAGCCCGCGCCCGAACTGATCGCCGGTTTCGCCATCAGAACGGCACTTCCGAAATGACGGCCGCTCTGGACGGTTTCGATCACGTCGTCGACGTGCTCATCGTCGGTTCGGGCGGCGGGGGCATGACGGCCGCATTGACGGCCGAGGCCGCCGGCCTTGACGCGTTGGTCATCGAAAAGTCGTCTTGCTTCGGGGGTTCCACCGCCCTGTCCGGCGGCGGCATCTGGGTGCCCGGCGCGCCGGCGCAGCGCCGCGAGGGCTATGCGCCCTCGCCCGAGGCGGTCGTGGAATACCTCAAACGGATCACCGACGGCCTGGTCAGTGAGGCACGGCTACGGCAGTACGTCGAGACCGCACCACAGATGCTGCAGTTCTTGGAGCAACGGTCCGGATGGTTCGAATTCGTCTGGAAGCCCGGATATGCCGACTACTACCCGGAGTTGCCCGGCGGCTCCGCGCTGGGCAGCACCATCAACGTCCCGCCCATCGACTTGCGGAAGCTGGGCGCCGACGAGCGCAAGCTGCTGCAGCCTCTGACGCTGGCCCCGAAGGGAATCTGGCTGGGGCCCAAGGAACTCCGCACGTTCTATCGGATCAGGCAGTCATGGGCCGGCAAGGGTGTGCTGCTCAAACTGATTGCGCGGATGGTCCGGGCCCGGGTGTTCGGCGAGCGGATGGCCGCCATCGGACAGTCGCTGGCGGCCCGGCTCCGACTGGCGCTGCGGGAGCGCGGCATCCCGTTGTGGCTGGACTCGCCGATGGTGCAACTGCTCACCGATGCCGACGGGGCGGTCACCGGGGCGGTGGTGGAACGCGAGGGCACGTCCCAGCGGATCGGCTCTCGCCTGGGCGTCATCCTGGCGTCCGGCGGATTCGACCACGACCTGGCATGGCGCAAGGAACTTCTGCCCGAGGTGGACCAGGACTGGAGCTTCGGCAACCCCGCCGCCATGGGAGACGGCATCCGCGCCGGTCAACAAGTCGGCGCCGCAACGGATTTGCTGGACGAGGCCTGGTGGTTCCCGGCGATCCAATGGCCGGACGGCCGCATGCAGTTCATGCTCAACGAGCGCATGATGCCGGCGCAGTTCATCGTCAACGGTGCGGGCAAACGCTTCATCAACGAGGCGGCTCCCTACATGGACTTCGGCCACGCCATGATCGAGGGCCAGCGGTCCGGCGTCACCCACATCCCGTGCTGGCTGATCACCGACCACCGATCGTTCAACCGCTACGTCGTCGGTGGACACCTACCCATACCGAAAATTCCGGGGGCACCGGTGCCCACCGGCCGCAAGGTCCCGCCGGCCTGGCTGGAATCCGGTGTGGTCAAGGCGGCCATGACGTGGGACGAGATGGCGGCCAAGATCGGCGTGCCCGCGGACCAGCTGGCCGAAACCGCCCGCCGCTTCAACGAACTCGCCCACACGGGGCATGACGACGATTTCAACCGCGGCGACAGCGTGTACGACAACTACTACGGCGACCACACCCTGCCCAACCCTAACCTGTATCCCCTCGGTGATCCGCCGTACTACGCCTTTCGGATCGTGCTCGGCGACCTGGGCACCTCGGGCGGCCTCCTGACCGACGAGCACGCCCGCGTGCTGCGGGCCGACGGCACCGCGGTGCCCGGACTCTACGCGGTGGGCAACACCTCCGCGCCGGTGATGGGCCGCAGTTACGCCGGCGCCGGGGCAACCATCGGCCCAGCCATGACCTTCGGCTATGTCGCGGCGAAACACGTTGCGTCGCAAGCAGCTAACCGAGCCGCTAATACTCATAGGAGGTAACGATGAAAATATCGCTGTTCTACGAATTCGCCCTGCCGCGACCCTGGGCGCCCGACGACGAACACGTCCTGCTGCAGGACTGTCTCAACGAGGTCGAGGCCGCCGACAAAGCGGGCTTCTCCACCGTGTGGCTGACCGAGCATCACTTCCTCGAGGAGTACTGCCACTCGACGGCGCCGGAGATCTTCCTGGCCGCGGCCAGCCAGCGGACCAAGAACATCCGGCTGGGGTTCGGCATCATGCACCTGCCGCCGGTGGTCAATCACCCCGCCCGGGTGGCCGAGCGCATCGCCACCCTCGACCTGTTGTCCAACGGCCGCGTCGAATTCGGCACCGGGGAGTCGTCGTCGGTCGGTGAACTCGGCGGATTCAACATCGACCCCGCGGACAAGCGAGCCCAGTGGGAAGAGGCTCTCGAGGTCTCGATCCGTTGCATGATCGAAGAGCCGTTCACCGGCTTCAACGGTGAACACATCCAGATGCCGGCGCGCAACGTCGTTCCCAAGCCGCTGCAACAACCGCACCCGCCGGTGTGGGTCGCCTGCACGCGGCCGGCCAGCGTGCAGATGGCGGCCCAAAAGGCGATCGGCGCCTTGAGTTTCGCCTACACCGGTCCCGGTCCGCTGACCGAGCGGGTGAACGGCTATTACAAGGAGTTCGAGGAGAACGGCGTGCCGGTGACTCCCCGCATCAACCCGAACATCCTGGCCATCGGCGGCGACCTGTCGATGATGGTGGCCAAGACCGACGAGCAGGCCCTGCAGCGGCTCGGCCAGGGCGGCGGGTTCTTCTCGTTCGGAATCATGCACTACTACATGACGGGGGTGCACACGCCGGGCCGGACCGGGGTGTGGCAGCGCTATCTCGAAGAGGTGGAGAAAGATCCGACGCTGGCCTACGGCCCCGGCCGGGGTGCGATCGGATCTCCGGCCACGGTGCGCGAGTTCCTGCGCGGTTACGAAGAAAGCGGCGTCGACGAGATCATCCTGCTGCTCAACCCGCGCAGCCATGAGGGCACCATGGAATCGATCGAGCTGATGGGCTCCGAGGTGCTGCCCGAGTTCATCGAGCGTGACGCGAAGGCGGTGGCGGAAAAGGCGAAGCGGCTGGAGCCGGTCATCGAGAAGGTGGAGGCGCGCCGGCCGAAATCGACCGCACCGCAGTTCGACGAGGATTACTCGTTTGGTGGACTCCCGACCGGCCGCGGCGGTAAGTTCACCGCGAGCGAGATCCCCGAAGCCATGGCGGAGATCAACGAAGGCCGGGTTCAGGCGGCGCAGCGCGCCAAGGAACAGCAGAAGTAGTGCCGGGCAGCATCTGAGTCGGGAGAATTTCGAGGCCAGCCTTGGGAGCAATCGACGAGCTCTGGCGCTACGACGGTCGCCGTGCGGTGGTCACCGGATGTGCCTCCGGCATCGGCGAACACGTGGTGCGCCAGCTCGGCGAGCTGGGGGCCGAGGTGATCGGCCTGGACAAGCGACGGCCGGACTTCGCGATCGACGAGTTTCATGAGGTCGACTTGGCCGATCGAACATCGATCGAGTCGGCGGTGGCCGCCGTCACCGGTCCGGTCGACGCGCTGTTCAACGTCGCCGGCGTGTCGTCGGGCATCGGCGACCCGCTGCTCGTGCTGACCGTCAACTTCCTGGGGACGCGCCACCTCACCGAGGCGCTGATACCGACGATGGCCGCCGGGTCGGCCATCGTGAGCGTGTCGTCGCTCGCGGCGGCCGCCTACCGGGAGCGTCTGCGGGAGGTGGCGCCGCTGTTGCGTACGACGACGATGCAGCAGGGTGTCGACTGGTGCCGTGAACATCCCGACGCGCTGGGCACCGGGTATCAGTTGTCCAAGGAAGCGATCATCCTGTACACCATGCGCAGTGCGACGCCGCTGGGCGCGCGTGGAATCCGTATCAACTGCACCGGGCCGGGCGTGACCGAGACGCCGATCCTGGACCAGCTGCGCACCGTCTACGGACAGGGCTTTCTCGACGACATCCCCAAGCCGCTCGGTCGTGTCTGTGAACCCGCCGAGCAGGCCTCGGCTCTGCTGTTCCTGAATAGCAATGCGGCGAGCTATATTTCGGGCCAGGTGTTGTGGGTCGACGGCGGAAACGTGGGCGCCGCGATCGCGGGCGAACTCGAGGAAGGACGTGCTCCGTGGCCAGTGTGACCGACTTTCGCCGGGCCGCTCGTGACGTCAGTAACTGGGGGCGCTGGGGTGATGACGACGAGCTCGGCACGCTGAACTTCATCACCTCCGAAAAGGTCGCGCAGGCCGCGAGTTTGGTCCGGCACGGGAAGGTGTTTCCGCTCGGAGTGGACTTCGGGTCGTCGGGACCACAGGGGGCCTTCGGTTTTCGGCACAATCCCATCCACGTGATGACGGTGGACGGCGGTGACGCCGGCACGCTCGCTCGATACGGCCCCGATTGGGACCGCAATCCGACGGCGGCGCAGATGGGTCCCTACTTCGTCGACAATCTGTTCAGGTTCAACGACGACATGATCATCATGCCGTTGCAGGCGGCCACCCAGTGGGACGCGTTGTCGCACGTCTATTACGACGACACGCTCTACAACGGGATCCCCGCGGGCTCGGTGACCAGCCTCGGGGCCCGTCACCTCGGCATCGAAAAGGTCGACGGCAAGGGCATCACCTCGCGCGGTGTGCTGCTGGACCTGGTGCGCCATCGCGGCGCCGAGGTCTTCCTGGAGCACGGAAGACCCATCACGCCAGAGGAATTGGACGACGTCGTCCGCTCCCAGGGCGTGGCGATCGGACGCGGTGACATCCTGCTCATTCGGACGGGATGGTGGACGAGGTTCCTCCAGACGGGCAACAAGACCGAACCGTATTCCGGCCTGGACTGGCGATGCGCCCAGTGGCTGCACGATCACGAGATCGCCGCGGTCGCCTCCGACAACCTCCAGGTCGAAGACCCGGTGTCCGGGGTCGAGGGCGTGTTCTTGCCCTTCCACCTGCTGACGCTGCGCGACATGGGCCTGATGCTCGGGGAGTACTGGGACCTCACGGCGCTGGCCGCCGACTGCGCCGCCGACGGTGTGTACGAGTTTCAGCTCATCGCGCCGCCCCTGAGATTCGTTGGGGCAGTGGGCTCACCGGTGAATCCGATCGCGATCAAGTGATGCAGCGCAAATCGTTATCGGTCGACGGGCTGACCACCAGTTATCTGGAGGCCGGCGAAGGCGACCCGGTGGTGCTGCTGCATGGTGGCGAGTTCGGTGCCGGCGCCGAACTCGGCTGGGAACACAACATCGCCGCGCTGTCCGCGCGACATCGGGTCCTGGCGCCCGACCAGCTGGGGTTCGGGCAGTCCGCGAAGGTCATCGATTTCGTCGACGGCCGCGGCATGCGGATCCGGCATGTGGCACGGTTTTGCGAACTGCTCGGTGTCGATTCGGCACACTTCGTCGGCAATTCGATGGGCGCCATCAATCTGCTCACCGATGCCACGTCGGACACCCCGCTGCTGCCCATCCGCAGCCTGGCCGTCATCTGTGGCGGCGGTGAAATCCAGCAGAACGCGCATTTCGAGGCGCTGCAGAACTATGACGCGACGCTGCCCGCGATGCGCCGCATCGTCGAGGCGTTGTTCTTCGACCCGCGGTATCCCGCTGACGACGAGTACGTGCGGCGCCGTTACGAGTCGAGCACCGCGCCGGGGGCGTGGGAAGCCATCGCCGCGGCCAGGTTCCGTCGCCCCGGCGCCACGCCGTCCGCGACGCCATCGAGCGCTCGCGCCTACGAACGCATCGACGTACCAACGCTTGTCGTGGAAGGGGGAGGCGACAAGCTCCTTCCGGGCGGTTGGGCCGCCGAGATCGCCAAGCAGATCGACGGCGCCCGCTCGGTGGTCGTCGACAACGCCGGACACTGCCCCCAGATCGAGCAGGCCTCGGTGATCAACCAGTTGCTGCTGGATTTCCTGGGCGCGGTCTGACCGTCAGAAGACGTAGTCCAGGCGGGTCATCATTCCGGCGACCTGGTGATAGGTGTTGTGGCAATGCATCATCCAGGTTCCGGGATTATCGGCGACGAGCACCGCGACGAGCTTCTGCTTGGGCAGCACCATGACGGTGTCCTTGCGGGCGCCCGGGCTTCCGTCGGCCTTGATCACCTGAAACGTGTGTCCGTGCAGGTGGATCGGGTGATACATCATCGTCGGGTTGTCGAACGTGATGGCCGGCCGTTGGCCCTGTTGCACGTGCAGCGGATTCGTCTTGCTGTAGGGCTGCCCGTTGATCGTCCAGTTGTATTGCATCATGTTGCCGCCCAGGACCACCGGGAGGGTGTGGCCGGGGTCCGGGCGGCCCAAGTTGGCCGGCGTTGTGGCGGTGAACATCTCGACGGTGCCGACCCGTTTGGTGAGTTCCCCCGGCTGGAACTGGGGATCGGGTGCGCTGCCGGCGCCGGTGGAGAGCAGCGCGCGGGCCAGGCCGTTCTTGCCTTCGGCGACCGCGACCAACGGGAAGACGCCGTCCGCGGCGGTCACGGTGACGTCGTAGCGTTCGGCCATGCCGATAAGCAGGGCGTCGACTTGGGCGGGCACCACGGCGTAGCCGTCGGTGTGCGTCACCGTCATCGCGTGACCGGCCAGCGCCACCCGGAACGTGGTGTCGGAGGCGGTGTTGATGAAGCGAATGCGAATGCGTTGACCGGGCTTGGCGCTAAACGTCATGGGCGAGGCCGGGATTCGCCCGTTGGCCAGATAGTAAGGGTAGGCGATATCCCCTGCGTCACCCCCGAGGAGGTCGCTGGTGCCGATGCCCGCCGCCGGGGGTGCGGGCGCTGCGCTCGTCGACGTTGTCGGGCTGGTTGATGTCGTCTCCGGCGTCGAGGTGGGACTTGTCTCCGTCGTCGTGGTTGGCGGCGTGGTCGTTTCGGGCGCGTTCTGCGGAGGTTTGTTCGGGTTGCTCAGTTCGCTGTAGAGCTGCTGCGGACTCTTTCCGGCGCCGTCGGTCCAGTCATCGAGCACGACGATCCACTCGGCGTCGTAGTTGCCCTCCGTCGGATCGTCGACGATGACGGGCAGATACAGACCGGTGTCCTCGTCCAGGCCGGTGTGTGGATGTGCCCAGTAAGTCCCCGAATTCGGCACCGAGAACCGGTAGGTGAAGTCTTGGCCGGCCGCGATGTTGGGGGTGGCCGGCTCGGCGCCGTCCATGTCGTTGCGCAGCGCGATGCCGTGCCAATGCACCGACGTCGGATGGTCGAGGCGGTTCGACACCGACACGACGACCTCGTCGCCGATGCGGGCGCGGATCACCGGGCCCGGGATGCTGTTGCCGAAGGCGAGCGTGCGGACGACCGGTCCCCCCAGGTCGACCTGGACCGCCTGGGCTGTCAACTTGGCGGTGACGGTGCGGCCGCTATGTGGCCGCGCCGCCTCGGTTTCGGCGATGGCCGCGGACATCCGGGCATTGCCCGACGGCTCGGGCTTGGATTGACTGCACGCCGTGAGCGCCAACCCGCCGGCGATGCCGGCGGCCATGAAGCCGCGCCTGGTGAGCCGAGTTCTGTCGAAGGGCGGGCCGCTGGTGGGTTGCACGGGCAATCGGTGCTCCTCGTCTTTGGCTCGCCCCAACGTTCTCGTGCTTGGATGCTAGGCGCAGCGCCGCCACCAGCGCTAGACCTTTCGCTTATCGCGCCTGCCGAGCGACATGTCGTGACGACCCGTGGTCACCTCAACCCGGCCGCGCTCCAACGCATTTGGGCACACGTCGGCGAGCCCGGGGACGAGTACCGCCGCGGCCCGCCTCGGATTGAACCAACCGTGCGTTGCCCCACTGGTTTCATGGCTTGGTCGACCCTGGCCGGGTCGCGGCGGGCTCTTTACTTGGCGTCCCTGGGGAGCTGGGCTGCCAGCCAGTCGCCGAAGCTGGTGGGGTAGAGGGTCACTTCTTCGCCCTCGACGGGCACGATCATGCGGTCGTCGAGCACCGCCCCGTAATACTTGGCCTGCGGGTCGGTCACCACTTCGCGGGTGTCGCCCGTCGCGGCGAACTGCGTCCGGATGAAGTCGTCCATGCCCCGCTTCTCCGGGCCGGCGATGTTGATCAGCCCCGCCGGCTCACCGACCGCAGCGCGGGTGACGGCCGTGGCCACATCCGCGGCAGCGATCGGCTGAAACGCGCCGTGCGGGGCGCGAACCGTGTCGCCGTCGGAAAGCGAATCGGCAATTCCCCCAACGAATTCGAAGAACTGCGTGGCTCGCACAATCGTATACGGCGCATCGGATTCCTTGATCAGCTTCTCCTGGGCGATCTTGGCCCGCATGTAGCCGCTCGCCGCGGCCCGGTCGGCTCCCACGATCGACAGCGCGACATGGTGCTGCACCCCGGCGGCACGCTCGGCCTCGAGCAGGTTGCGGGTGGAGGCCGTGAAGAAGTTCAAGACGTCGTCGTCAGCCCAGGATGGGGAGTTGGACACGTCCACCACCGTGTGGACTCCGGCGACGGCCGCGGCGAGACCGTCGCCGGTGACGGCGTTGACCCCCGAGCGAGGCGAGGCGGCGACAGCCTCGTGCCCCTGTTCGGTGAGTTGGGCGACTACCTGTGCGCCGATCAACCCGCTGCCCCCGATCACCAACACCTTCATGATCACGCCTTCCAGGTTTCCCCGATGCACTGCCTACTCAGCATGGTCCAGACCGTTGCGGGTCGGAACCCCTTGATGCGCCTAACCCTACGAGAAGCGTCGGACGAGACCGTCATCGGCGCTGGCGCCGCCACTTAAATCAATTGCTTGACTTAACGCGGCTTGCGCCGATTAACTCGTCGTGTGGTCAACGAATTGGACGGCACGGTCGCCATCGTCACCGGCGGGGCTTCGGGCATCGGTCGCGGCCTGGTGGAGCGGTTTGTGGCCGAGGGCGCACGAGTCGTCATCGCCGATGTCGAGGCCGACCGGGGCGAGGCGTTGGCCACCTCGCTCGGCGGCGCCGCCGCCTTCCGCAAGACCGACGTCTCCGATCCCGACCAGGTGGGAGCGCTGGTATCCCATGCCGTCGAGAAATTCGGCGGCCTGCACGTCATGGTGAACAACGCCGGCATCTCCAGCCCGCTGCGAAAGTTGCTCGACGACGACCTCGCCGATTTTCACCGGGTGATGGGGGTCAATGTGCTCGGCGTGATGGCCGGCACCCGAGATGCCGCACGGCACATGGCCGAACAGGGCGGCGGGTCGATCATCAACATCACCTCGATCGGCGGCATCCAGGCCGGCGGCGGCGTGATGATCTACCGCGCGTCCAAGGCGGCCGTCATTCAGTTCACCAAGTCCGCCGCAATCGAATTGGCCCACCACGACATTCGGGTCAACGCGATCGCGCCGGGCAGCATACCGACCCCCATCCTCGGGAAATCCGCGGCCGGCATGGACCCAGAACAACTGAAGCGATTCGAGGCGCGGATCCGTCAGGGCATGCGCGATGACCGGCCGCTCAAGCGCGAGGGCACGCCCGATGACGTTGCCGAGGCGGCGCTGTACTTCGCGACCGACCGGTCCCGCTACGTCACCGGAACCGTGCTGCCGGTCGACGGCGGGACGGTGGCGGGCAAGGTCGTTCGGCCCAAAAAGCACGAGGGATAGCGCGGCCTCACCGAGTTGGCTCAGGACCGGTCGACACAGCGGACCGGCCGTCCGTTCGCCTGGCGACGGATGAGGCCTTGGTCGGCGAAGGAGGACAGCCAGCCCTCCATCGGCCACCAACCCCAGCGTCGATGGAAGATCGCGGCATTGCGCAGTATGTCGTCCAGGTGTTCCACCGGAGGGTCGGCAACCGGATGGTACTGGTGGAAAGCGTGTGCACCCCCAACCCAGCGCATTGGAATCCGTTGCGCTGCGGCGGATTGCGCGAAATCGGTGTCCTCTCCGCCATAGCCGCGGTACAGCTCGCAGAATCCGCCGATCCGCCGCCACGTAGCGGCCTTCACGGCAAAAGACAGCGACCAGAACAGCTTGTAGTCCGTCGCGGCGACGACCGTGCCGTCCGGTGGGGCCGGCCGGGCGGGATGCGGAGCAGGCTCCGACCGAATCTTTGAGATCACGTAGCCGCCCGGGCCGGGCGGCCGCAGATACGTCACTGGCCCGCACAGAATCGCGTCCTCGTGTTCTGGACGGGCTGCGACGCCGCGGTAACGGCCGAGCAGCTCGGCGCCCGGGATGCAGTCGACATCGAGGAAGACCATGAGGTCCACGGCATTTCGAAGCGCCTCGGCGGCACCCGCGTTGCGCCCCATCGCGACCGGCAGCGGCGGTACGGCCGGACAGTCAAGGACCATCGCCGACGCCCCCAGCTCACCCACGACGGTGGCGATTTCTGGGTCGCCCAGCGCGACCACGATGTGCAGGTCCGGCCGCAGCGCGGCTGTGGCGAGGCCCTCGAGCTGCCTGCGCAGGTGGGCGCCGCGGCCGTGAACAACGGTGATGACCGCGGTCCGCATCACGTGCCGTTCCTGCAGCGACGGGCTGTCGACTCGATCGCCTCGGCGGCGCGGCGCGAGGCCCCGTCCACTTCCCACCGCCGCCATCGATGGGGATCGATTGCCATTGCGTTGGACAGCAGCGCGGCCCAATCCCTCGGGTCGGGCAAGCCCTGCGTGACGACGGCAAGCCGGTGGCGCTGCAGCGCCCGAGCTGTGGCGTGCTGCTCGTCGAAGGGGCGGGGCCTCGGGATGACTACCGCCGGGCGCTGTGCCGCGGCGACATCGGCGACGCAGCCTTGACCCGCGTGTGTGACGACGACATCCGCCGCCCGAATCTTCGGCCACGGATCATCTGCCCATGAACCGTCCTTGCCGCCGAGCGCCGTCCAGGAGAGCACCGAATGCGCTGCGGCACAGTCCTGTAACGACGCACCCCATTCCTCGCCCGCTCCGCTCAAAACGACTACCTGTGTTTCGTCCAGTGGTCGGATGCGCACCGACGATGTGGGCTCGTCGTCGGAGCGGTCGCGACCTTCGAAGCGGCTGATGCCACCGACGTAGCTGGTCTTGTGTTCCCACTGCCGCAGCCAGGGCGGCACACACAGCGCCCTCGGCCAGGCGGCAACGATGTGATCGGCCAGCCGGTGCACAAACACATGCGGGCCGTCTATCCGCTTGCCGGGCAACGCCATAACGATCACCGGCACGCCGAGGAGCCGGACGAACGCCGCGACTTCGACCGACACATCGACGACCACGGCCTCGGGCCGCGCCTGCGATACCCATGCCGCGATTTCGTTCATTCGCCCGCTGAAACCAGCGTCGTGATGCGGCGCCCAATGCAGCGCGCCATGCGCGGTGACTTCGTGGGGCCGCGCTCCCTCGTCATCGCGCGGTAACCTCACGACGTCCGCAAAGGGGTGTGGATCCGGGATTTCCAGCGACGTCATCGCCGTCATTGGGCGGCGCATCCGGGCGCAGATGCTCATGGCCCGCGCCAGATGGCCGAATCCGTGGTGGTGAATGTAGTAACCGATCATGTGTCCTGCCCGCGGAGTCGTCGATCATCTGTCGGTACAAGTCGATGTAGGCGGTAATCATCGACTCGGCCGAGCATCGACTAATGGCGTGCTCGCGCACCTGCTTTCGTGGCAGCTGGACCACGCCGGGAATGGCCTCAGCCATCGCGGTGACGTCGCCCGCGGCGACGAGTTGGCCGGACGAGGAACTGATGAGTTCGGGGATGCCGCCGCGGGCGAACGCCACGACGGGGGTGCCGCACGACATCGCTTCGGCGACGACCAG
Source organism: Mycobacterium sp. NGS33 (assembly GCF_059812885.1). NCBI lineage: Bacteria > Bacillati > Actinomycetota > Actinomycetes > Mycobacteriales > Mycobacteriaceae > Mycobacterium > Mycobacterium sp. NGS33. The sequence continues at coordinate 40,072 of NZ_JCALDN010000010.1, forward strand.
ACCGTACGGCTCGTCCCAGGTCGGGGTGACGAGGGCCGCCGCCGAATGACCGACCAGAGCCGCCAACCGTTGGTGGTCGAGATGACCCGCATACTGGATGTCGCCATGCAGGTGAGGTTCGACCTGATCGACAAAGTAGCCGTGGTCCGAGACCGGTCCGGCGAGAACCAAAGGCCTGCAAGCGACTTTGGCCGCGGCGATGGCTAGGTGGGGAGCCTTTTCGGGCGTGATGCGGCCAAACCACACGAGCTTGGGACCGCCGGCGCCGAGGGGCCATTGACCGGTGTCCACGCCGTTCGGGACGACCGCGATGTCACGGACGACGTTTCGCCACGCGGCCGCGGTGTGGCGGGAGACGGCCGTAAAGCGAGTGCCTCGTCCGGTGGCGGCGCTGATCGCCGACTCGAGCCACGGGGTCGGCGGTGTATGCACCGTGGTAAGCATCGGGGTGGACAACGTCGACGCCATCGCCACCGGAAGGTAATGGAGGCTGTGGTTGTGGACCACGTCGAACTCTTGGCTGCCGGCCCCCGCAAGCCACAGCATGAAGGACAGGTACGCATGGTGGTCGGCCATGAACGCCGCCGGGGGCATCGACACGTCGTGGCGTGCCGCCGCAGAGAGATCCAACGGACGCACGTCGAGCATCTGGCACTTCAATCCCGGGTCCGAACCGGACGCTGCGAACAGTGACACTCGATAGCCGCTGGACGCCAGCGCGCGGGCCAAGTGGCAGACGTGCGCTTCCAGCCCCCCGGCAAACGGTTGGCGAATCGGATAGCGGGTGGAGGCGATCAAGGCCACGCGCAGCGGTGCCGTCATTTCAGGACGCCGCGGTAGATGGCGCGATGCGCGGCGGCAAGTTCTCGCCTTTCGGTGAGCCGGTCGACCCAGCCGGCCCGGGGAGCGGGGTCACCGGCGGCCCAGCGCGCGTATGCCCGGTGAATCGCATGGCACAGAGATGCTTGGTCGAAGCCTTCGTCGCTGTAGCCGAAGACCCCGCAGGGACGTTGCTGGTGATAGAAGCCGCAGCTCGGGGCCAATACGGCGGTTCCGAGATCGTATCCGGCCTCCAGCCAGCCCGAGTGGGTGCCGAACCGATAGGGGAGTACAGACACCGTCAACGACGACAGGTACTCCCACAGCTCGTCGTCTGAGAAGTACGGGTGCACGCGGACCCGGACGTGCTCGTGGCGGTCATAGCTCAGCAGTGCCGCGCCGGTCTTCGGCGCGAACCAGTGATTGTCGGAATCGAAGATCTCGTCGTGGAGGTCGACCTGCAGGATCGCGTCGGGCAGCGAGGACAAGATCTCGGTGAGCGCCTGGACGAGGGGCAAGGGGTCCATGTTGGCGCGCAGGCTCTTGGCGTGGATGCCGACGATGAATTGCTCACTGCGGGCGCGGGGTTTCTCGATCCAGTCCCTCTCGAGCACGTGAGGATGCGGCAGCACGCGAACCCGCCGTGCCCAGTTGTGCCGAATCAGCTCTGCAGCACCCGGCGTTAGCGTGATCAGTTCGTCCGCCGCGGCGATCAGGACGTCTTGCTGCGCGGTATGGGCTTGGGGTTCCGGGTGATGCGGATTGCGCAAGTCGTGCACCGTGTAGACCAGGGGTTTTTCGTGCACCTTGAGCTCGTGGACAACTCCGGTGAGCACCTCGGGACCGATAGCGTCGAATCCGAAGTGAACGTGGAACACATCGAATCGTGAGTGATTCTCGCTGACCCATCCCGGCTCGAGCATGAGCGGCGGCCACCAGCCCCCGGGCACGGTGCGTCCGTCCGCCGGAACGGGATCATCCAGCCGCACAACGGAATCCGCGCTTGGATCCCCAAGGTGGCGTACATAAACGTGTGACGCCGGCACTGAAGCGACGCGTAACAACCCAGCCTCTTCCCGGAGCTCGGTTAGGGGGGCGGCCGCGGGCCCTGGCGGCACTGTCCCGCCTATCGGCAAACAGAACCGTTCCTCCTCGCTGAAGAACAGTAAGACCGTGCAATACCCGCCATCCGCACGCCCAAACGCGGAGTCGCGGCCGCGCACCCGCATGGCGGATTGCGCAATTAAATCAATCGCTTGACTTAAACCACGGCAGGAGGTTGACTGATCCGATGACCACCGCCGGCCGGACCGTTCGCACCGAGCGGGCCAGTTCCACCCAAGAGGCGATCCTGGTGGCCGCCGAGCGCCTGTATGCCGAACACGGCATGTTCGCGGTGTCCAACCGGCAGGTCAGCGAGGCCGCCGGTCAGGGCAACAACGCCGCGGTCGGCTACCACTTCGGCACCAAGGCCGACCTGGTGCGGGCGATCGAGCAGAAGCACCGCGGGCCCGTCGAGCAATTGCGCGAGCGGATGGTGACCGAGCTGCTCGAGACGGGCGGTGCCACCGAAATGCGCAACTGGGTGGCCTGTTTGGTACGGCCGCTCACCGATCACCTGGCGGAGCTCGGCAACCCGACGTGGTACGCGCGTTTCGCGGCGCAGGCGATGACCGATCCCGCCTACTACAACATCATCGTCAAGGGCGCGCTCAGCTCGCCGTCGTTGGTCCAGGTGGTCGAGGGCATCAACCGCTGCCTGCCCGAGCTGCCGGCCGAAGTGCATTTCGAGCGCAACATCATGGCGCGAAACCTGTTGATGCACACCTGCGCCGACCGTGAACGCGCGCTCGCCGCAGGCGCGGTGACATCCCATCGTTCATGGCGGGCCGCGGCATCCGGGCTCATCGACGCGATCGTAGGCCTGTGGCTGGCGCCCGTGACGGCGTACGAGTGAAGGGCGTGCGAATGAAAGTGACTGTCGATCAAGACGTTTGCGCTTCATCCGGGAACTGCGTGATGAACGCGCCCGAAGTGTTCGACCAGCGCGATGACGACGGCGTCGTCGTGCTGCTCAATCCCAGTCCCACGCCCGAGCAGGCCGAGGGCGCGCGCCGGGCCGCGGCGGCCTGTCCCGCGCTTGCCATCCACATCGAGGAATGAAAACGATGTCCGACACCCTGACGAGCACCGCGACGGAGCACACGTCCGAAATTCCGGACTACCCGATGGCCCGGGAACCGCGCTGCCCCTTTGCCCCGCCGCCAGATGTCATGGCGCTGGCCGCAGCCAGACCGCTGTCCCGGGTCCGGATTTGGGACGGCAGCACACCGTGGCTCATCACGGGCTACGAGCAAGTGCGCGAGCTGTTTTCGGATTCACGGGTCAGCGTCGACGACCGGCAGCCCGGGTTTCCGCACTGGAACGAGGGCATGCTGTCCACGGTGCACAAGCGGCCGCGATCGGTCTTCACCGCCGACGGCGAGGAGCACACCCGATTCCGGCGAATGCTGTCGAAGCCGTTCACCTTCAAGCGTGTCGAGGGTCTGCGCCCGACCATCCAGCGGATCACCGATGAGCACATCGACGCGATACTCGCCGGACCGCAGCCCGCCGACATCGTCAGCGCGCTGGCGCTCCCGGTGCCCTCGCTGGTGATCAGCCAGCTGCTGGGTGTTCCCTACGAAGACGCCGACATGTTCCAGCATCACGCCAACGTCGGGCTCGCGCGTTACGCCACCGGCGAGGACACCGTCAAAGGCGCGATGAGCCTGAACAAATATCTCGCTCAGCTGGTCGAGGCCAAGATGGATAATCCGGCCGAGGACGCGGTTTCCGATCTCGCCGAGCGGGTCAAGGCCGGTGAACTCAGTGTGAAAGAGGCCGCTCAGTTGGGCACCGGCTTGCTGATCGCCGGGCACGAGACCACATCCAACATGATCGGGCTGGGCGTGCTTGCCCTGCTGGAAAACCCCGACCAGATGGCCGTCATCCGCGACGCCGATGATCCGAAGGTCGTCGCCAGCGCGGTGGAGGAACTGCTGCGCTACCTGAGCATCATCCAGAACGGCCAGCGCCGCGTCGCTCTCGAAGACATCCACATCGCCGGCGAGACCATCCGCGCCGGCGAGGGCATCATCATCGATCTCGCCCCGGCCAACTGGGATTCGAGCGCGTTCGCCGAACCGGACCGGCTGTACCTGCATCGCTCCGGAGCCGACCGCAACGTCGCGTTCGGCTATGGCCGCCATCAGTGCGTCGGGCAGCAGCTGGCCCGCGCCGAGCTGCAGATCGTCTTCCACACGCTGGCGCGGCGCATTCCCACGCTGCGACTCGCCATTCCGCTCGAGGAGGTTCCGTTCAAGGATGACCGACTCGCCTACGGCGTCTACGAACTGCCGGTGACCTGGTAGCCCAGCTCGCTACTTGCAAAGAAATTTTCGCGGATCCGATTGGAGGGTCAATGATGACGACGAAGCCTTGCCTGCTCTATCCACCCGGCGGTTACGGCGCTCCGAAGGACCGGCGCGGTCACGCCGCGGGCAGCGATGTCGGCCTGCCCAAGGGGACCGTGGTGTTCTCCGCGGACAACCACATCTCGCTCGCCGATGACATCTTCTACCAACGCTTCCCGGACGACCTGAAGGACAAGGCGCCGCGGATCTGGTACGAGGACGGCGCCTACCAGGTCGGCCGCAAGGGCCAGTCGTTCCTGCCCGGCGACTTCAGCGCCGTGCTCATGCAGTACGACGACCTGCCCGGTGCCGCGAGCACCAACATCGAGGCCCGCATCCAGGAGTTGCACGACGACGGCGTCGAGAAGGAATTGGCGTTCCCCAACGCGGTGCTGGCGCTGTTTCACTACCCGGACAAGCAGCTGCGCGAGCTCGCCTTCCGCATCTACAACGAATACATCGCCGAGCTGCAGGAGCGCGCAGGCGGCCACTTCTACGGGGCCGGACTGATCAACTGGTGGGACCCGCAGGGCACCAGGAAGACGCTCGAAGAGCTGAAGTCGTTGGGCCTCAAGACCTTCCTGCTGCCGCTCAACCCGGGCAAGGACGACGACGGCAACATCATCGACTACGGCAGCACCGCAATGAAGCCCGTCTGGGACGAGATCGAGGCCGCCGGCCTTCCGGTGACCCACCACATCGGGGAGACCCCCCCGAAGACCCCGTGCCAGTTCAACAGCGTGGTGGTCGGCATGATGATCAACATCGACGGATTCCGTGAGCAATTCGCCAAGTACCTGTTCACCGGGATTCTCGATGACCATCCCGGGTTGCGAATCGGCTGGTTCGAGGGCGGCATCTCTTGGGTGCCGTGGGCGCTGCAGGACGCCGACCACCTGATGGGCTCCTACCAGCACATGTTCAACCGCGCTCTCGAGCACGAACCGCGCTACTACTGGGACACCCACATGAGCGCCTCGTTCATGGTCGACCCGTTGGGCCTGCAGCTGATCGACCAGATCGGGGTGGACAAGGTGATGTGGTCCAGCGACTACCCGCACAACGAGAGCACCTACGGCTATTCCGAGAAATCGCTGAAATCCGTTGTGGACGCGGTGGGTCCGGAGAACGCGGTGAAGATCGTCAGCGACAACGTCACGAAGTTCCTGGGTCTGTAGTGACGACGTTCGCGCGACTGGATGCCAACACCGGCCACGGGCTGGTGATCCCCGAAACCGCCGACCTGGCCCGCCTGCGCCGCGAGACCGGGGCGCGGCTGCGCTCGGCGATGGGCGAGCGCGGTGTCGACGCGATGATCCTGCTGGGCAACAACGCGGTGGTCTATGCCACCGGAGCCAGCTGGCCGCTCGGCGACGCCGGATTGTCCTACGTCGAGCGGCCGGTGGCCGTGGTGCTCGCCGACGACGAGTGGCCACACCTGTTCCTGCCGTTCCGCGAGGGTGCGTCCCAGGAGTCGGACCTGCCGGCCGATCACCTGCACGGGCCCGTGTATCTCGAATTCGACGAGGGCGTCCAGCACTTCGCGCGTCAGCTGGCAGATCTCATCCCGGCCAAAGCGGTGGTCGCGGTCGACGAGTTCACCGGCGCCATGTCGCGTGCCGCCGAGGTCTTGTTCCCGGGCGGGGCACCCGTTGACGCCGCGGCCATCGTGAGCGCCGCCAAGTCGGTCAAAACGCCGGACGAATTGTCGTGCATGCGCACCGCGATCCGGATCACCGATGAGGCGATGGTCGAGGTGCAGAAGCGCCTGGCGCCCGGGATCCGTCAGATCGATTTGTCGGCAAGCTTTTTGCGCCGCGCCTTCGAGCTGGGCGCGACGGCCAGCATGCTCGAACCGATCTGGCAGGTGATGCCGCCCAGCAAGGCCGAGGGGGTGTGGACCACGCACGGTGATCTGGCGCTGCCGCTGCTGACCACCGAACGCGAGCTGGCCGAGGGCGACGTGCTGTGGACCGACGTCAGCATCACCTATCAGGGCTACTGTTCGGACTTCGGGCGCACCTGGATCGTCGGCCGCGATCCGTCACCGCGTCAGCAGGCGCAGTTCGACAAGTGGTTCGAGATCATGAGCGCGGTGCTGGGTGTCGCCAAGGCCGGTGTGACCGCGGCCGATCTCGGGCGCGCCGCCATCAAGGCCAACGGCGGCAGCAAGCCGTGGTTGCCGCACTTCTACCTGGGCCACGGTATCGGCGTCAATGCCGCCGAAATGCCGATGATCGGAACCGATCTCGGCCAGGAGTTCGACGAGAATTTCGTCCTGCAATCCGGGATGGTGCTGGTGCTAGAGCCCGTGGTGTGGGAGGACGGCACCGGCGGCTATCGCAGCGAAGAGGTCCTGGTGATCACCGAGGAAGGCTGGATCCGTTTGACCAACTACCCCTATGACCCCTATGGCTCCCATGTCAGTTGACGTCTGCCCTGACGAGCGCACGCTGCGCCTGGGGCGCCGCGAGCGGGCGCTGGCCCAGATGGCGGCGCACGATCTCGACGTCCTGGTCCTCGGCCGGCAAGCCAATGTCCGGTATGTCACCGGGGCCCCGCAACTGTGGGTCGCCGGCACCCGGCCCTTCGGCCCGACGTGCGTGCTGGTGCGTGAGACGGGTGCCGTCCACCTCCTGAGCACCTGGGACGAGGGCGTTCCCGACGACATCCCGCACGAAAACCTCTACGGCATCTCGTGGAACCCGATGAACACCATGTCGGCGCTGCAACGCATCGACGGTGCGGCGACGGCACGGCGCGTCGGAACCGACGCGCTGTCACCGGTTTTCGCGCAGTTGCTGCCGACCGCATTTCCCAACGCGCAGCTCGTCGATGGCGAGCTTGCCATGCGGGCGGCGCGCCGAATCAAGACGGACGAGGAGATCGCCGCGATCCGCGAATCCGTCGCGGTGGCCGAGTCGGCGCTGGCCGTCGCGGTGTCCGAGTTGCGGCCGGGGGTGAGCGAGCAGGCGCTGGCCGGCGTCTTGCTGGAGGCAGCCGCGGCCGGCGGGGTGAGCACCCCGTCGAATCAGGATGTCGCATGGGTGACTTCGCGCAAGCACCCATGGCGGCGGGCACATGGCGATGGTCGTATCCAAGACGGTGACCTGGTCGCGTTCTCCGCTGGAGTGCTGGCGGGAGGCTATGTCGGCGAGGTCGGCCGCACCTGGCCGGCCGACCCCAGGACTGCGCCCGACGGGGCCGCCGTCCTGCAGCGTCGCTGGGAGCACTTGTGGGACAAGCTGATCGGCGCCTGCCGGCCCGGCGCGGGCGCGGACGAACTGCTCGCCGCCTACGACGCCTCGGGCGAGCCCGCGCCGCCGATGCCGGTGGCCCGCGGTCTCGGCATGGGGTTCGACCCGCCCGTCGTGTCCCAGCACCTGCCGACCACCGCGGCCGCCGAACGCCTCGAGCCCGGCATGGTGCTGGCCGTGACGGGCTATGTGTGGGAAGAGGGAGTCGGCGCGATATTCGGGCGAGAAGCGGTCCTGATCACCGCCGCCGGCCCCGAAGTGCTCACCGGTAGTCCGTTCTGGCAGCCGTAGCCATGGCCAAGCGCTCGGAGCCGGCGGCCGAGGAGATCATCCGCTACGACAAGGACACCACGACGCGGATCGCCACGATCACGTTCGACCGGCCGGACTATCTCAATGCGCCGACGGTCGCCGCGCGGGTGCGCTACGCAGACCTGTTGCACCGGGCCAACATCGACGACGACGTCAAGGTCCTGGTGGTCCGCGGTGCCGGCGACGACCTGGGTTCGGGCGCGGACCTCACCGAGGTCATGCAGATGCGCGACGCGACCGACCAGGGCCCGCGGCTCGCCGAGTACCGCATCGGCGCCGACGAGGTCCGATATCCGCCGCAGGGGTCGTTCCGGAACGGCGCCACCCTCGGCCAGTGGTATGCCAACCCGAACTCGGGCATCCGCGGCCTGCAGGACTTCAAAAAGATCAGCATCCTCGAGGCCAAAGGCTACTGCTACGGCTGGCACTTCTACCAAGCCGCGGATGCCGACCTGGTGATCTCCAGCGACGACGCGCTGTTCGGGCACCCGTCGTTTCGCTATTACGGCTGGGGACCGCGCATGTGGTGGTGGGCGCAGACCATGGGCATCCGGAAGTTTCAGGAAATGGTGTTCACCGGAAGGGCTTTCACCGCCGCGGAGATGTATGACTGCAACTTCCTCAACAGCGTGGTGCCGCGGGCTGAACTCGAGGCGGAGGTGGGGAAATACGCGCTCGCCTGCGCCAGTAACCGGCCCACCGACACGGTCTTCATGCAGAAGGTCTTCTTCGAGATCATGAAGCAGTTCCAGGGCGAATACCTGGGCAGCATGCTCAGCGGCGTATTCGAGTCGTTGGGAGGCAGCGTCCGCCCGGACGCGGGCGACGAGCTGATGCTCGATGACGCGATGCAGCGGGGCCTGGGCGACGCGGTCAAGGACAACGACGACAAGTTCCCCGCCGAATGGCGGCTGAGCAAGAAGGCGCGCAAACAAGCCAAAGCGAAGAAAAAGAAGTAGTGGCAGACATCGAACCGCCGCTTGCCGGCTATACCGTGATCGACCTGACCACCGGGATAGCGGGGGCCTACTGCACCAAGCTGCTTGCCGACGGCGGCTCCAGTGTCGTGAAAGTGGAGCCACCAGAGGGTGATTCGCTGCGGACATGGTCGGCCTCGGGCGCCGCCATCCCGACCGGCCGCGACGGCGCCCTGTTCAGCTTCCTGGCCGGGGCGAAACACAGCGTCGTTGCCGATCCCGCCAGCGACGACGACACCGAACTGGTGAACCGGCTGCTGGGCGCCGCGGACGCGGTGGTGTGGTCAGCCGGCTCCGAAATCGCCGCGCACCCGGCCTTCACGCCGCGCGCCATCCATGCCCGGCACCCGCATCTCGTCGTCACCTCCATCACCCCGTTCGGCCTGGAGGGCCCCTGGCGCGACCGCGCGGCGACCGAGTTCACGCTGCAGGCCTGGTCGGGGGGAATCGTCGGGCTGGGCCGCGGCGAGCAGGAGCGTCCGCCGGTCTTCGTCGGCGGTCAGGTCGGTGAATACTTGGCCGGCGTCTACGCGAGCGTGGCCACCCTGGCATCCCGATGGCGCCGAATCGACGGCGGCCCAGGGGAACTGCTGGACCTGTCGATGCTCGAGACGCAGATCCTGTGCCTGACCTATTACCCGGTCTCCTACTTCGAACTGCTCGGGCGGCCGTGGCGAGACATGCGGCGGCCGACGATTCCGGGAGTGGCTCAGGCCAAGGACGGCCTGGTCGATCTCGGGTGTGGGACCGCCCAGCAGTGGTTCGACTTGTGCGCGATGGTCGGCCATCCCGAGTGGATCGACGAGCAATCGCCGCTGTCGATCACCGAGCAGGCGAACATCCACGCCGAGGAGATCTTCGCCTGGCTGGCCGACACCCCGGTCGACGAAATCCGGGAACTGGCCTCGGCATTCCGCATCCCCAACGCGCCCGTCGCCAACGGCGCCAACGTGACCTCGTTCGATCAGTTCCTGGAGCGCGATTCATTCGTGCGCAATCCGCGCGACGGCTTCCAGCAGCCCAGCCACCCGTACCGCATGCGGCCCGCGCGGCTACGCCAACCGCAGCCGGCGCCGCGGCTGGGCGAGCACACCGAGCACTACCGCGCCGCGCAGCTACGGCCGCGGCCTACGCCGAGCGGAGCCGCGAAGGCGTTGCCGCTCAGCGGCATCCGGGTGCTGGACCTGACGACGTTCTGGGCGGGCCCGTGCTGCACCCATTCGCTGGCCTTGCTCGGCGCCGAGGTCATCCACGTCGAGTCCACCCGCCGTCCCGACGGCACGCGGATGATCGCCGGCATACCGCTCACCGAGGACCGGTGGTGGGAGAAGTCGCCGATCTTCGAGGCACTCAACACCAACAAGAAGGGGCTGACCCTGGACCTGCAGAGTCCGCGGGGCCGGGAATTGTTGCGTGAGCTCGTCGCGACGTCCGACGTGCTGGTGGAGAACTTCACGCCGCGGGTGCTCGACCAGATCGGCCTGGATTTCGCAGCCGCTCAATTGATTCGGCCGGACATCGTGATGGTGCGGATGCCGGGCTTCGGCATCGAGGGACCGTGGCGTGACAACCCGGCGTTCGCCTACGTCATCGAATCGGCCTCCGGGGTGAGTTGGCTCACCGGCTACCCGGATCGCACGCCGTATGACCCGTATTCGATCGGCGATCCGAACGCCGGGGTGCACGCGCTCAACGCGATACTGCTCGCGCTCGAGCACCGGCGCCGCACCGGCGAGGGCGTGTTCGTCGAAGCGGCGATGGTCGATGCCGCGCTCAGCATCGCCGCCGAGCAGGTGATCGAGTACTCGGCGTACGGGGCCGTGCTGCACCGCGCCGGCAACCGAGGACCGACCGCCGCGCCGCAGAACCTCTATCTCAGCGCCGACATCGACGAGTTCGGCCGGCCCGACAGCTGGGTCGCAATCGCCGTGACCACCGACGCGCAGTGGGCCAATCTGGCCCGGGCGATCGGATCACCCTCGTGGGCAACCGATCCCGCGCTCTCGACCGAGGCGGGCCGGCGGCTGCATGAGGATCGAATCGACCAGCGACTCGCCGCCTGGTGCGAGCACCGCACCCGCGACGAAATCGTCGCAACCCTGTGGGACGCGGGCGTGCCGGTGGCCAAGGTCATGCAACCGCACCGGCAAGCCGAGCTCGAACAGCTGGCATTCCGGGACTTCTTCGAAGTCGTCGACCATCCCGTCAACGGTCCGGCTAGGCTCAGCACCGTGCCGATGAGGTTCTCGACGGGGCCCGACAAGTTCCACACCGCGCATGCGCCGTTGCTGGGGCAGCACAATCACGAACTGCTGTCCCGGCTGGGCTTGTCGGATTCGGAGATCGCCGAACTGGAAGCCGACGGTGTGATCGGCAGCGCACCGGCGATGCACGCGCGGAGCTGAACGACGATGGCGATCGACCCCTCGAACATTCTGCTCACCGACCGCGTCGCGGTGGTGACCGGCGGGGGAGCGGGCATCGGTCGCGGCATCGCCGCCGGCATGGCCGCATTCGGTGCGCGGGTGGCGATCTGGGAGCGCGACCCGCAGACCTGCGCCCAGGCATCCGACGCCATCGGAGCCCTGGGAATCGTCACCGACGTCCGAGACGCCGCCCAGGTGGACGCCGCCCTGGAGCGCACCAGCGCCGAGCTGGGCGCGCCGACGATCCTGGTGAACAATGCCGGCGGCGTGTTCTCCTCGGCCCTCCTCGACACGAGCGAAAACGGCTGGGACGCACTGTATAAGGCGAACCTGCGCCACGTGCTGCTCTGCACCCAGCGAGTTGCCCGGCAGATGGTGGCCGCCGGTGTTGGCGGCAGCGTCATCTCGGTGACGTCGATCGAAGGCGTGCGAGCCGCACCGGGCTATGCGGCATACGCCGCGGCCAAGGCGGGTGTCATCAACTACACCAAGACCGCGGCCCTGGAGTTGGCGCCGCACGGCATCCGGGTCAACGCGATAGCGCCCGATATCACGCTCACCGAGGGCCTGGCCGCGCTCAACAGCGACGGTGCGGCGGCGGCGATGGCCGACATCGTGCCGCTGGGGCGTCCCGGTCATGTCGACGAAATCGCCGGCACCGCGGTGTTTTTGGCTTCCGACATGTCGGTCTACCTCACCGGTCAGACGCTGCACGTCGACGGCGGCACCCACGCTGCCGGCGGCTGGTATCACGACCCCCAGACCGGTGATTACCGGCTGGGCCCGACGCCCTAGCGGCGGTCGCGGGTGCGGTGAAGCCGGGCGCCGGGGGCACCTTCCGCCCGCGGGGGACGGGGCGCCGCCATCAACCTAGTGCGTCCAGCCCTCGGCGGCCTGTTCGTCGAAGGTCCGGTCAATGCGCTCGAACCGGCGACGGATCGAGTCCCGGGCGGCCCCGTGCGGCAGCACGTACAGCCGATTGGCCAGGATCGCATCGGCCGTCAACCGCGCGACGTCGTCGGCGCCGACCGCCTCGTCCTGGGTCGGCAGTGTCCCAAAGGCGCCCTCGGGCGACGCTGAGAGTCCGTAGTCGGCGCCGCGAATCCGTTCGGAATTGGAGACCAGCTTGGTCTCGACCACCATCGGGCACAGCACCGAAACCCCGATGCCGTTGGGCTTGAGCTCGCGGGCCAGCGTTTCGGCGAGTCCGACGACCCCGTACTTGGCGACGCCGTAGGTACCAAGGCCGTTGTTGGGCACCAGCCCGGCGAAGGACGCGGTGAATGCGATGTGTCCGCCCGTGCCCTGATCGATCAGCCTCGGGACGAACGCCTCGACGGCATGGATCGAGCCCCAGAGGTCGATGTCGATCACCCAGCGCCAGTCGTCGTGGTTCGTCTGGGCCATCGGTCCCGCGACGACGATGCCCGCATTGCTGAACACGACGTCGACCTGGCCGAGCAACCGGAACGACTCGTCCGCGAGGTGAACCATCTCCTCGAGGTGCCGGACGTCGCAGAGCACCCCATGCGCGTCGAACCCCTCGGCGCGCAGCCGATTCACCGCCTGTTCCAGTGCGGGCTGATCGACGTCGGAGAGCACAACGCGGGCCCCCCGGCGGGCGAATTCGGTGGCGGTGGCCAAACCGATGCCGCTTGCACCGCCGGTGATGACTGCCCCGCGTCCCTGGAAATCGTCCATAGCTGCCGAGCGTATTACCTCCCGCGGTGGACGGTGTGAGGGACATCATGTAGGTAGCACGCTAACTATTAGGGCACGATGTAGTGATGGCCGCCCCGACCATTCGCCACATCGATCCGCTGGCCCTGGAACACCAGGTGTGCTTCGCGCTGGCGACCACCAACCGGGCGGTGTTGGCGGTGTATCGACCCCTCCTCGAGCCGCTCGGGCTGACCCATCCGCAATATCTGGTGATGCTGGCACTGTGGGATCACCGCAAGACGCCCGGGGCCGACCAGTTTCCCTTGTCGGTCAAGCAGATCGCCGCGGCGTTACAGATGGACTCCGCGACGCTGTCGCCAATGCTCAAGCGCTTGGAGGGGCAGGGGCTGATCACTCGTGCGAAGAATCCCGCCGACGAGCGCACCACCGATGTGACGCTCACGCAACGCGGAATCGCGTTGCGGCAGAAGGCACTTGCGATTCCGCCCGCCGTCGTGGCGCGCCTGGGTGTCGAGCTGTCCGAACTCGAGAACCTGCATCGAGTACTCACCCGAATCAACGCCGCCGCCGTGGCGGCGGGCGCACTGCAATCCTGACATCACCGCGAGGAGCCATTATGACCGCCGCAAAACCCAATCTCTGGCAGCGCATCGGCTATGCCTACGGCCGGCGACTGCCCGACTCGATGCGTGACTGGGTGGCGCGCGATCTGGCCGGGGAGGGTGCCATTCGCCGGCACATGATCAGGTGGGCCATACCGCCCCTGCTGGTCCTCGCCCCGTTTTGGTTGCTGCCCGCCTCGCTCTATGTGCACACGGAGATGACGGCGCCGCTTTACATCTGGGCGTTGCTGATAACCCTTGCCCTGAACAAGGTCTGGCGCCGGCACCGGTTGGCCGTCCATGGGCTGGACCCGAACCTGGTCGACGTGCTCAACCGGCAAAAACAGGCACGGATGCACGAGGACTACGTCCGTCGCTATGGCCCGCGACCCGAATCGGCCGAATGGCAGTCGAACAGCAGCCCCTTTTAGCGGCTACTTGAGGCAGCTACCCGCGTCGATGGGCAGGGTCACGCCGGTGATGTAGCGAGCCTCGTCCGAGGCGAAGAACAGCACCGCGTTGCTGATGTCGATCGGCTCGACCCAGGGGATCGGCAGCGTGTGGAACAGCTGACAGATCGGCGCCATGTCGTCGGGCCCCGGGTTTTCCAGGTCGGGGCGGAACATCTTGAAGGTGCCGTCGTTGTGCAGCATCGGCGTCTTGACGTGGGTCGGATGCACCGAGTTGACGCGAATCATGTGTTGTCCCAGTTCAACTCCGAAGGCGCGCATCAGCCCGACGACGCCGTGCTTGGCCGCGACGTAGTGACCGGTGTGGGGGTAGGCCTTGAGCCCGCCCACCGAGCTGGTCAGGATGATCGAACCGCCGTTGCCGCCCGCGATCAGATGCGGCACACCGGCTTTCACGGTTTTCCACACCCCGGCCAGGTTGATGTCGATCATCTCGGTCCAGTCTTCTTCGCTGGTCTTGTCCAACGTTTCACCGCCGTTGCCGATCCCGGCGTTGGCCACGATGATGTCGAGCCGGCCGAGCTGCTCGACCCCGGTGTCCACCGCCGCCTTGAGCGCGTCGAAGTCACGCACGTCGACCTCGGCCGTGAAGATCCTGCGGTTGTGTCCCTTGACCAGGTCGGCGGTCTCGGCGAGGTCCTCGGGTGTCGATGCCGGGATCGCGGTGTCCACGACGCCTTCGCGGATGGGCTTGCAAATGTCGATGGCGATGATGTCGGCGCCCTCCTGGGCCAACCGCACCGCGTGACTGCGGCCCTGACCGCGCGCCGCTCCGGTGACGAAAGCGACTTTGCCCTCAACACGTCCGGTCATGGCTACCTCAACTCCTGACTTGATCTGTCGGCACGCCTGCGCCGGCGAACGATGCGTTCGGGACCGCGGGTCTTGCCGCCCTTGAACTCTGTCATTCGGCCGTCACGGGTGTCAATGACGAATCCGTTTCGGCTATTTGTGATTCTAGATATTAGAGAATCTCATTCTCACCGGCAAACGGCGTGCGCTATTTGCTCATGGTGAGAAACGGGAGAACGCGGGCGCGTTCGGGGTGCTACGCGACGAATCCGCGTGAGCAGAAATCCCACACCTCTTCGGCGGTGATGGGATGGGTCGTCGCGTCGTCGGGGCCGCCGCTGGATTGCGCGATGAACATCACTGTCTGCATGGTCATGGCGGCCACCCGCTTGGGATTGATGGTGGTGCGCAGCTTGCCGGCGTCATGCGCCGCGTCCATCAGTTCCGTCAGCAACGCGAGCAAGGGCGCGTGGGCGACCTTGACCTCGGCCGGATGCGTCACCAGCAGGCGAGGGGCAAAGTCCGTGAACAGTGGACGCTTGGCCGTCGGGTCCGGGCGGGACGCTTCGTAAAGCAGCTGAACGGCGACCTGCAGCCGCTGCAGCGGGTCGGCCTGGTTCTCGGTGGCCGCGCGGATCTGGTCGGCCGACCGGCTCAGCGCGTCCTCGAAGAGCGCCAACAGCAGCTCGTGCTTGCCGTCGAATTGCAGGTAGAAGCTGCGCAGCGACTGGCGGGAGCGGTCCACGACCTCCTGCACGGTAAAGTCCGTGCTGCCCTTTTCGATGATGATGGCCTGGGCGGCGTCGAGGAAGCGCTGAACACGCTGCGCCGCACGCAATTTCGCCGTTTTGATCGACCGCTCGACCGCACGCTGCTTCCAGGCCGGCTCTTCGCTTGGATTGGTCACGGCCGACTCAGGTGATTGCCGCGCGGGGAGAACATGGTTGGACTCTACCGGAGAACGCCGTGACATCGCTGCGCTCGACCCCCTCACGGATCACGTGTCGGAGATTGTAACTTTCTTACCACGAGAATACTATTCTCTTAGACGTGTGTATGGAAGCTTAATCGCAAGAGTGAACCACGTCGTCGGCGGAAACCCTGATCTACCGACGCGTGGGAGTGCTCAGGACTATCCCGGGAAGTGCTGTGCAGCTGACATTTGACGCCGACGTGGAGGCGTTCCGAGCCGAATTCGTTGCTTTCCTCGACGCGCATCTGCCTGCCGAGGCCGAGGCGTTGGTGCGACCGCGGTCGAGCTCGGACATCCCGGAGTGGGCCCGCCGATGGCAACGCCTGTTGTTCGACAGCGGCTGGCTACAGCCCGGCAATCCGCCGGAGTTCGGCGGACGCAACGCGACGCTGCTGCAGCAATACGTGTACTCCGAAGAGTTGTCGCGCCGGCGGATCTATCAGAGTTTCAATCCGCAGGGTGTCGGGATCATCGCGGCGTCGTTGTTGTCGTTCGGCACGCCCGAACAGAAACAGCGTTGGGCGGTGCCGATCCTGCGCGCGGAGATCACCGCGTCGCTGGGGATGAGCGAACCCGGCGCGGGCTCGGATCTCGCCTCGCTGAAGACGCGCGCGGTGCTCGACGGAGACCACTTCGTCGTCAACGGGCAGAAGGTGTGGACGTCGGGTGCACATCACGCCGACGTGTTGCTGACATTCGTGCGCACTGATCCGGACGCGCCAAAGCACAAGGGGATCAGCGCTTTACTGATCCCCACCGACATCCCCGGTGTGGTGCGGCGCCCGTTCGCCTCGGTCGGCGACATCGAAGACGTCGACTTCAACGAGGTCTTCTTCACCGACGCCCGGGTGCCGGCCGAGAACCTGGTGGGGGAGCTCAACGCCGGCTGGCGCGTCGCGACCGGTTCGCTCGGCCACGAACGCGCGATGCTGTGGCTGGATTACGCGGACATGCTGCACGCCATGACCGTCGAGTCGAGTCCTTCGGGCCCGGTGCAGCGGGATCGATACGCGACGCTGGTGATGGATTATTACGCGATGCGGCTACTGGGGTCGGCGACGCTGGCCAAAGCCGCGCGCGGCGAAGAGGACGTGCCCGCCCAGTCGGTGCTCAAGCTGCTCGGCTCGGAGGCGATGCAGCGCGCCTGTGAGGACGCGCTGGCCGCCAAGGACGCCGAGGGACTGGCGCTGCGTGGGGTCACCGCCCCGTTCGCCCCGCTCAACCTGGACAGCCACTACGGCAGCTGGTTTGACCGGTACACACGCACCTTCGCCGCCACCATCGCCGGTGGCACGTCGGAGATTCAGCGCAACATCATCGCCGAACGCGTGCTGGGGTTACCGCGCAATTGATCTGTGCGTCAGTGGTTTCGGGCATCAAGGCGGGCGTAGTAGCCGATCGCCACCAGTCCCGCCACTATCGCGATCGTTCCTAAGACCATGCCGGCCACGGCCGTTCGGCGATTGTCCGCTTGGCCGCGGGCCACCCTCCGCCGGGCGATATCGCCGGTCACCACCGCCGCGATGCCAAAGGGCACCCCGAGCAGCAGCCAGCAGGTGATGAGTCCGACCAGGCCCAGCAACACCGAGGCGACGCCGAACTGGTTTTGTGGTGTCTGCGCCTGACTCATTGCGTCCCACCTCCCAGGGCGCTATCGCCCCCGCGAAGCATCTCATGCTCGGCGGGCGGTGGGGTGCGGGCCCGGCCGTTACAGCTGCGCGAGCCGGGGCGCGGAGCCGGTCGCCACGACCGCCTTGCCGGCCTGACGTGTCAATTCTCGTGAACTACCCAGCAGCCCGTCGAGGATCAGCGACCGCTTGACGTGATGATGCAGCGGGTGTTCGGCGGTGAAGCCGATGCCGCCGAGCACCTGCTGGCAGTGACGCGCGGTGGTCAGCGCCGCCTGGCCGGCCGCGGCCTTGGCCAGCAGCGAAGCCAGCCCCTGGGGGTCATCACATTCCGTGGCGGCCTGCAGCGTCGCCTCGGCACCCTCGATCGCGACCAGCGCCTCGGCCAGCCGATGCCGGATCGCCTGGAACGAACTGATGTGCCGACCGAACTGCACCCGGTCCACGGCGTGTTGACGAGCCAGGGTCAGCATGGCGCGACTGGTGCCGACCAGCCACCATCCCAGGGCTCGCCACCCCGCATGCAGCGCGGCGGTCGGCAGGGAATCGTGTTGCGGCACAGGGTGTATTGGCAGCAGCTCGTCGATCGCCGAGTCGGTGTGGTCACGGCGCTCCCACAGCACCCAGGTGCCGCCGGCGAACGGCAGCGGCAGCGTGCCCCCGGGCGCGTCGCCCGCCGCGCACAGCACCACGTCGTTGAGCACGGGAGCGTGCGCGCCGGTCTCGCCGAGCAGTTTGAACACCAGAGGTATTGCGATGTCGGGCATTTCGTCGAGCATGTCGCGCCAGCCGAGCTCGGTCAGCGCCGCGTCGAGCTTGGCTCCCGAGGCGGCCGTCATCGTCGTCCGCAGCGACTCCGCCAGCAGGCGCAGCGATTCGGGATCGGATTCGGTGTCCGGCGAAGGGGTCACGTTCACTCCTTCCCGAGATCGAGTAGCCGGCGGGCGATGATATTGCGCTGAATCTCGGCGGTGCCGCCGTAGATCGTCGCGGCACGCGAATACAGGTATTCCGAACGCCACGGTGTGTCCTCGAGCTCGAGTGTTCCCGGCAAGACGTCGCGGACGGTGTCGTAGAGCCGCTGCTCCGCGGTGGCCAGCAGCACCTTGTCGATGGAGGTGTCCGGCCCCAGCCGGGCCCCGTCACGCATGCGATGCTGGGTGGCACGCGATCGGCAGCGCAGCGTGTGAAGCGCCAGATAGGCTGCGCCGAGCGCGGATTCGTCGGGTCCGCCGGTCTGTGACGCCGTGGTGATGAGGTCGTCGAAACGCGAGTAGAGATAGGCGATCCGTTGCCAGAAGCAGGCGGAGCGTTCATAGGGCAGCAGGTCCATGGCCAGTCGCCAGCCGTCCCCGGGCTTGCCCAGCATCCGGCTGGCCGGAATCACCACGTCGTCGTAGTACACCTCGCAGAATTCGTCGACACCGTGCATCGTGCGCAGCGGGCGGATGGTGATGCCCGGGGTGTCGAGGTCGACGAAGAACGCGGTGATTCCGTCGTGCCCGGGCGCGGTGCGGGTGAGCAGGACGCACCGGGTGGAGAACTGTGCGAAACTGGTCCAGACCTTTTGCCCGTTGACGATCCAGTTGTCGCCTTGCTGCGTCGCACGGGTGGTCAGCGAGGCCAGGTCACTGCCCGACCCAGGCTCGGAAAAGCCTTGGCACCATTGCTCTTCCCCACTGAGCAGTCGAGGCACCATTTCCTTGGCGAGCTCGGCGGGGGCGTAATCGATCATCGTGGGCGCGAGCACCTCGAGCATCGAATAGGGGCCGGGTTCGGCCAGCCGGCGACCGACCACCTCTTCGCCGACGATCGCGCGCAGCACGGCGGGCCCGCCCAGCCCGCCGACCTCGACGGGCCAGCCGAACCGCATCCAGTCGGCGTCGTAGAGCGCGCGGCTGACCCGGGCGAACTGCCGCATGTGCCCCTGCAGCGAGTGATCGGGCCCGGGGGTCAGATCGTTGTCGTCGAGCCATGCGCGCAGGTCGGCCCGGAACTGCTCGACATTCACTTCGATGGGTCGGCTCCTTAAGTCGCTGCCTGGGCCGCGGAGTCACCGGCGGGGCGGCCGATGGCGTGCGGGCGCCCGGAGTCGTGCACACCGCTGCGGCGGATGAAGGTCATGGCTCGGGTCTTCAGTCGCCACCCATCGCCGGTTCGCAGATAGGTGTCGCGGTAGTAACCGATCCGCATGTCGTGCGTGGCGTGGTCGATGAAGCACAGCGGTTGGGTGCCGGTGGCCGCATCCCCGTCGAGGTCGATCACCGCGGTTCCGGTGAGGAACAAGCCCTTTGGGGCCGCGGCCACCAATTCCGGGAATCGGCTCAGGCTGTAGGTTTCACCGAAGGCGCTGTAGGTGCCGTCGGGAGTGAAGACGGCGACCAGACCCTCGATGTCCTCCTGGGTGATGGTGACCGCGTAGCGGCCGAGCAGCTGCTGGATCTCGACCAGGTCATCAGTTCGGGTCGGGCCGCTCTTAGGCTGATCGGGCGTCGACATAGACCTTGCCGCCTTTCATGACGAAGCTGACGCGCTGGGTAACCGTGATGTCTTCCAACGGGTTTCCCGGCACCGCGATGATATCCGCGAGCTGGCCGGGCGCGAGGCGCCCCCGGTCGGTCTTGTTGATGAGCTCGGCCGCGGTGATGGTGGCGGCCCGCAGCACCGCCAGCGGCGGCATGCCCCATTCCACCAGCGTCACGAGCTCGTCGGCGTTCTTGCCGTGCGGGATGGCCGGGGCGTCGGTGCCGACCGCGATTTTCACACCGGCCTCGTAGGCCGCCTTGATCGAGGTTTCGGCCTTGGGGAACATCTCGGCGGCCTTGTCCTGCAGCGCTTTCGGGGCGCGAGATACGTCCATCGCCTGGGCGAGCCTGCGGGTGGTCACCAGGAACCTGTCGTTGTCGACCAGCATCTGGATGGCCTCGTCGTCCATCAGGAACCCGTGTTCGATGCAGTCGATGCCGCACGCGACCGCGTGCTTGACCGCTTCCGCTCCGTGCGTGTGGGCGGCGACACGCAGCCCACGGCGGTGCGCCTCGTCGACGATCGCGCGCAGTTCCTCGTCCGAATAGTGTTGCGCCCCAGCCTCACCGGTGAGCGACATGACGCCGCCGGAAACGCACACCTTGATCAACTCGGCGCCGTGCTTGATCTGGTAGCGCACCGCCTTGCGGATCTCGTCGACCCCGTTGGCGATGCCCTCTTCGACCGTGAGCTCGAGGGCACCCGGCATGAATGCGGCGAACATCGTCGGGTCAAGGTGCCCGCCGGTGGGCGTGATCGCGTGGCCGGCCGGGACGATGCGGGGCCCGTCGATCCAGCCCGCGTCGATGGCCTTGCCCAGGGCGACGTCGAGCAGGTAGCCGCCGGTCTTGACGAACAATCCCAGGTTGCGCACGGTGGTGAAACCGGCGCGCAGCGTGCGTCGGGCGTTGCCGACCGCGCGCAGCACCCGCGTCGGCGGGTCGTCCTGAACCTGGGACAGCCCGGGCGTCTCGCCCCGTCCGCCCATGAGCAAATTGACTTCCATGTCCATCAGACCCGGCAACAGGATCGCGTCGCCGAGGTCGATGATGTCGCCTTCGGGGTCGCCCCCGACGCGGGCGATCCGGTCGTCCTCGATCGTGAGGATGCCAGGCCGAACGATCTCGCCGCTATCAACGTCGAGCAGCCCTGCGGCCTTGAGCGTCAGCACCGGTTAGATCACCGGTTCCCGGATCACTTCGACCCATGCCGCACCGCTGTCCGGCACGCGTGGCTGCTTCCACGCCTCGATGGGGAACGACACCATGACCAGCGATTGCATCATGTGCATCAACGTCTTTGCGTCATCCGGCATGTCATCCAGGGGGAACTTGTCGCAGTAGGCGATGACGTCGTTCAGCAACGGGAACGCGACGTCGTAGAACTCCTGCATCTGGGGCATCGTCGAGGCCAGTCGTTTGGCGTAGCGCTCGGGCTCGGTGGCCAGGTCCCACTCCAAAAAGGGCTCGAGGGCGGCGAATTCAGACGGTAGCGCCATTGCGCTGGTGCTCCTTGACGTAGTTGGCGGTGGTGTGGTGCAGATGGCGGATCAGGACTTCCTGGTCGCAGAGCAGGAACTCTTTGACGGCCCGGGTGCCGATCATGGTCTGGGTCGCCTCCAGGGTGTTGGCATCCTGCAGCGCATACTCCTTGAACGTCACCGCGGCCAGCTCCTGGGCCAGGCGTTCCCGCGCATTGCGGGGCGGCACGAAATACAGGGTCGACTCGAAGATGTGCTTGTCCACCGCGGTCGGCCAATAGTGGTAGGTCAGATACCAGCCCGGCTCCCAGATCAGCAGCATGAAGTTCGGGTAGAACAGCCACGAGTCGATGCCCCACTGCGGGACCCGCTTGACGTTGACACCCGGTGGCAGCTCCAGCTTCTCGATGATCTCCGGCTTGTCCCACGGGCCGAACAGCCCGCTGCGCAGCACCTGGTCCATCGGCTTGACCATCGACATGTCCGGGGGCGGTGCCTGACCGCCCCAGGTCGACTGCAGGTTGTGTGGGCCGGCCAGTTCGTAGTGCAACGCTTCGTAGCCGAACTTCTGAATCTTGGCGGCTTCTTCCTTGGTGTACTGACCCTGGTGCAGGATCGGCGCGTGGTAGAACTCGACGAACGCGTCGATGAACAGCTTCCAGTTGCTGCCGACCTCGGCCCGGTATGAGTAGGTCTCGGTCATCTCACCGAACGGGTAGCCCTCGATGCTCTTGGCCAGCGGCCCGAGGTAGTCGGTCAGCGGCGCCGCGTTGTCGTCGAAGTTGATGAAGATGAAGCCTTCCCACACCTCGCAGCGAACGGATGCCAGGCCGAAGTTGGACTTGTCGAGGTCGAAGAACTCTTCTTCCTGTTGAACGAAGGTCAGATCGCCGTCGAGGCTGTAGCGCCAGGCATGGTACTTGCAGGTGAACTGGCGGCAGGTGCCGGAGGTCTCCTCGTTGGGAAAGTCGTTCCACACCAACTTGTTTCCGCGGTGGCGGCAGACGTTGTGGTACGCCTTGACCGACCCGTCCTTGGTCTTGGCGATGATGACCGACGTGCCTTTGCCGGCCGAGGGTAGCTCCCTGGTGAAGTAGCTGCCGGTGCGCGGCAGGCGCTCGACCCGGCCGACGTTGAGCCACGTCTTCCTGAAGACGGCGTCGCGTTCGGCCTCGAAGAAGGCGGGATCGATCGAGTCGGTGTAATCGACCGGCGCGGTCCCCAACTCGGGGTAGTTTTCTGTCCAGCTGCCGGCGGCTGGCTTGGCGAAGTGCGGCAAGGTTCTTACTCCTCTTGTCAGTGCTGTTCGGCGTGTTCGGGCTGGATGCCAAAAGTGTTGAAGGCCATGGCCAGCAGCGCGTAGCAGCCGACCGTGAAAACGAAATCCATCCGTTGCTGGTCATCGAGGCGCTCGCCGAGCGCCGCCCAGGTCTGGTCGGACAACTCCGACTTCTCGTCGAGCTCGTCGACCCCGGTGATCACGGCTTGGTCGAACGCGTCGGCGCCCTCGCCCCGCTCCAACGCCGCGATCTGCTCGTCGGTGATGCCCTCGTCCTTGGCCATCCGCACGTGGTGCGACCACTCGTAGGCGCACTGCCGGCGATGGGCCACCCGCAGGATGGCCAGTTCGCGGATGCGGGCGGGCAGGGTGGACGACATCAGGAGGTGAACGTTGAACCGGAGAAACGCCTTGGCCAGCGCGGGATGGTGGGCCAGCGTGGAGAGCGCATTGTTGGTGTCCGCCCCACGCATCGCCGAGAGCGCCTGCCGGGTCGCCTCGTCCCACTGGTCGGCGGGGAGCGGCTGCAAGCGCATCGGCAGTGTCCTCTCGGTGAAAGAGAATCGGATTCTCATTTGCAACTAACAGACTGGCACGAAACGTGCGTCCGGTCAATGCCGGCGTGCCGCTCCGACGCGGGCGCGGCCCCCGCCCTTGCTCGCTCGGTCCCCGCGCCGCCGCCCCCGTCTATACGGCGGCAATCGGCGGCGTGCCGGTGTGCCGACCCGGGGTTCTACCTCACCGCATCGCCGCGCGACCGAGGGGCGATGAGCCTGCGCGTTCGGCCGCTGGTCAGGAGGCTGCGGCGCCGCCGAGCAACCGCTGGATGTTGATTCTCGCCTGGCGAGAAGATAGTTTTCAATTTAGTGATCTTGGCACGGGACAGCGATTCGCCGAGGCTCTAATCGATCCGGTGGATCCGATGGAAGGGACGGCCATGAACAAAGAAGACATGATTCTGATCAGCGTCGACGACCACACCGTCGAGCCCCCGGACATGTTCAAGAACCACCTGTCGAAGAAGTATCAGGACGACGCGCCCCGGCTGGTACACAACGCCGACGGGTCGGACATGTGGAAGTTCCGCGACACCGTCATTCCCAACGTCGCGCTCAACGCGGTGGCCGGGCGGCCCAAGGAGGAGTACGGCATCGAGCCGACGGGCCTCGACGAGATCCGGCCCGGTTGCTACAACGTCGACGAGCGCGTCAAGGACATGAACGCGGGCGGCATCCTGGCCTCGATCTGCTTCCCGTCTTTCCCCGGCTTCGCCGGACGGTTGTTCGCCACCGACGACAACGACTTCTCGATCGCGCTGGTGCAGGCCTACAACGACTGGCACATCGACGAGTGGTGCGGCGCCTACCCGGCGCGGTTCATCCCGATGGCGATCCCGGTGATCTGGGATGCCGAGGCGTGTGCGGCCGAAGTGCGGCGCGTGGCCAAGAAGGGTGTGCATGCGCTGACCTTCACCGAAAACCCCGCCGCGATGGGCTATCCCAGCTTCCACGACGAGTACTGGAACCCGCTGTGGAAAGCCCTGTGCGACACCGACACCGTGATGAACGTGCACATCGGGTCGTCGGGACGACTGGCCATCACCGCGCCGGATGCGCCCATGGACGTGATGATCACGCTGCAGCCGATGAACATCGTGCAGGCCGCCGCGGACCTGCTGTGGTCGCGGCCCATCAAGGAATACCCGGACCTCAAGATCGCGCTCTCCGAGGGCGGAACCGGCTGGATTCCCTACTTCCTTGAGCGCGCCGACCGCACCTTCGAAATGCACTCCGCCTGGACGCACCAGGACTTCAAGGGCAAGCTGCCCAGCGAGGTTTTCCGCGACCACTTCCTGACCTGCTTCATCAGCGACAAGGTCGGAGTGGCGCTGCGCAACATGATCGGCATCGACAACATCTGCTGGGAAGCCGACTACCCGCACAGCGACTCGATGTGGCCCGGCGCCCCCGAAGAGCTGTGGGATGTGTTGTCGCTGAACAACGTTCCCGACGACGAGATCAACAAGATGACCCACGAGAACGCGATGCGCTGGTACTCGTTCGACCCGTTCACGCATATTTCGCGCGAACAAGCGACCGTCGGTGCGCTGCGCAAGGCCGCCGAGGGGCACGACGTGTCCATCAAGGCCCAGGGCCACGGCAAGGACACCCGCGGCGGCTCGTCCTTCGCGGACTTCGCGGCCAACGCGAAAGCCCTGACCGGCAACAAGGACTGACACCCCACCGACGAATTCGCGCGCCGGTGCACAAATTGACGTGAAGGAGATCTGGCAGTGCCCGGCGAGGGAATGAACTTTGAGCTGACCGACGACCAGGAACTGATCCGTCGGTCGGTCGCGGAACTGGCAGGGAAATTCGACGACCAGTACTGGATGGAGAAGGACCAGTCGCACGAATTTCCGACCGAGTTCTACAAGGCCATCGCCGATGGCGGCTGGCTGGGCATGACGATCCCGACCCAATACGGCGGTCATGGCCTCGGAATCACCGAAGCGACGATCCTGCTCGAGGAGGTCGCCAAGTCCGGCGGCGCCATGAACGCCGCCAGCTCGATTCACCTGTCCATCTTCGGCATGCAGCCGGTTGTCGTGCACGGATCCGACGAACTCAAGGCCCGTACGTTGCCCGCCGTCGCGACCGGCGAGGTGCACATCTGCTTCGGCGTCACCGAACCCGGTGCCGGGCTTGACACTTCGCGCATCACCACGTTCGCCAAGCGCGACGGCGATCGCTACATCGTCAACGGTCGCAAGGTCTGGATCTCCAAGGCGATGGAATCCGACAAGATCCTGCTGCTCACCCGGACGCAGAGCTACGACGAGGTCTCGAAGAAGACCGACGGGATGACGCTGTTCCTCACCGATCTCGATCGCAGCCGCATCGACATCCGCCCGATCCGCAAGATGGGCCGCAACGCCGTCAGCTCCAACGAATTGTTCATCGACAACCTCGAGGTACCCGTCGAGGACCGAGTGGGCGAGGAGGGCAAGGGCTTTCAGTACATCCTCGACGGCCTCAACCCGGAGCGGATGCTGATCGCGGCCGAGGCTCTGGGCATCGGCCGGGTGGCGCTGGAGAAGGCGGTGAAATACGGCAACGAGCGGGAGGTGTTCGGCCGGCCGATCGGCATGAACCAGGGACTGCAGTTCCCGCTCGCCGATTCGCTGGCCCGGCTGGATGCCGCCGAACTCATGCTGCGCAAGGCCACCTGGCTGTACGACAACGGCAAACCCTGTGGGCGCGAGGCCAATACGGCAAAGTATCTGTGCGCCGATGCCGGCTTCACCGCGGCGGACCGAGCGCTGCAAACCCACGGCGGCATGGGTTATGCCGAGGAATACCACATCACGCGTTATTTCCGGGAGGCCCGGCTGATGAAGATCGCGCCGGTCAGCCAGGAGATGATCCTGAACTTCCTGGGAGCCAACGTGCTGAAGTTGCCGAGGAGCTACTGAGGTCTAACGTAGGTTTGTCACTCGCCGGACGTGCACTCGGAGCGACTTTTTCACGACTTGCTCGCGCCCGGTGCACGTTCGGCGAATGAGCCCCCAATCAATCGGAGTAGGGATATGCGTGAAACAGTCATCGTCGAGGCCGTGCGGACACCGGTGGGCAAGCGCAATGGCGCCCTGTCCGGCATGCATGCCGCCGACCTGTCCGCGGTCGTGCTGACCGAACTCGTCGAGCGCACCGGTATCGGCCCCGAGATCGTCGACGACGTGATCTGGGGCTGCGTCTCCCAGGTGGGCGACCAGTCCAGCAACATCGGCCGTTACGCGGTCCTGGCCGCCGGCTGGCCCGAGACAATCCCCGGCACCACCGTCAACCGCGCCTGTGGGTCCAGCCAGCAGGCGCTGGACTTCGCCGTGCAGGCGGTGATGTCCGGCCAGCAGGACGTCGTGGTGGCCGGTGGGGTCGAGGTCATGAGCCGCGTCCCGCTCGGTTCGGCCCGGGCAACCGGCATGCCCTACGGCCCGAAAGTCCTTGCCCGCTATGACGACTTCTCCTTCAACCAGGGGCTGTCGGCGGAACTGATCGCCAAGAAGTGGGGATTTTCCCGGGCCCGGCTCGACGAATTCTCGGTGGAGTCCCACGAGCGGGCCGCCGCGGCCCAGGACGCCGGGGCGTTCACCGAGCAGCTGGTGCCGGTGTTCGTCGAGGGAGCCGACAACAACGTCGTCACGGCCGACGAGGGCGTGCGGCGCGGCAGTACCGTCGAGAAGCTCGGCACGCTCAAGCCCGCCTTCGCCGAGGACGGCGTGATCCACGCCGGCAATTCCTCACAGATCTCCGACGGCGCCGCCGCGCTGTTGGTGACCACCGCGGAGCTGGCCGTCGAGCTCGGCTTGACGCCGATCGTGCGGTACCTGGCGGGGGCGGTGACCGGCGCGGATCCGGTGCTGATGCTCACCGGCCCCATCCCGGCGACCGAGAAGGTGCTGGGTAAGGCCGGAGTCGCGCTGTCCGACGTGGGGGTCTTCGAGGTCAACGAGGCCTTCGCGCCGGTTCCGCTGGCGTGGCTGGCGGAGACCGGAGCCGACCCGGCCCGGATGAATCCGCTGGGCGGGGCCATCGCGCTGGGACACCCGCTGGGCGCGTCGGGCGCGGTGTTGATGACGCGCATGGCCCACCACATGCGCGACAACGGGATTCGTTACGGGCTGCAGACCATGTGCGAAGGCGGCGGCACCGCCAACGCCACGCTGGTCGAGCTGGTGGGCTGACACCCGAGGCCCTAGGGCACACAAGCGGGCACCACGTGACCCTTGTCACAGCGGGCAAACTAACCTACTGTGTGTTCACTAGGTTGGTTTTGGCACGTCGGTAGAGAGGACCCCGGTGCCCGTCGCGCGGCGATACGACACGCTTCTCGCCAAGGGTGAGGACCGCAAGCAGCGGATCCTCGACGTCGCCCAACGCCTGCTCACCCGCAACGGCTGGCGCAGCACCACGCTCGCCCAGATCGCCGGCGAGGCCGGGGTGACCCCCGCGGGGCTGTTGCATCACTTCGAATCGAAAGAGCAGCTCCTCCACGCGGTTCTGGATGCCCGAGACCTCGACGACGACACCCACGCCGACCGGACCGGGGACCTGTTCGACCAGATCGCCGCCGTCGCGGACCGATTCCACCGGGCCCCCGAATTGGTGGGCACGTTCACGGTGCTGCTCGTCGAGAACATCCTTCCCGAGGCTCCGCTGCACGACCGCATGCTGGCCAGGCACCGCGCCGCGACCGACATCGTCGCCGAGCTCATCCGCCGCGGTCAGGCCGATGGCCGGTATCGCCAAGACATCGACCCCGCCGTCAAGGCGGTAGAAATCCTCGCCTTCGTCCACGGAATGGAAACCACATGGTTACTCGATCCCTCGATACCGCTTCCCGAGGTGTTCAAGCAGTACGCCGAGGCACTGGCGCGCGACTTCGCGCCCCCGAAGAAAGGCGAGACGACATGAGATACCGGCTCGACGTCGTCGCCACCACCGCGCTCGACGTGGTGCGGTTCGCCGGCGGCTGGATCTTCGACCGGTCCATGGCGGGTTGGGACGTCACCGTGCTGGTGACTGAGCACCCCGGCGACCGGTCGCTGCAGATCATCGGCGCCCAGGTGCTCGACCTCGAAGAGGCCCTGGCGTCCGTGCAATCGCGGCCCCGCCCGCAGGCCCTGGCCGCCGCCGCGGACCTGTTCGGTTGCGACGCCCGGGTGCGTCAGGGCGTGCTGCAGGCCCTCGATCAGGGCGCCACGGAGGTCACGCTGTGGGGCGAGAACTGGCCGTCCGAACTCGACGACAGTGTGGGCCTGGTGCAGCACCAGCTGAGCATGGCGGCGCAGACGTTCAAGGCCCAGGCCCTGGCGGCCGCGGCGGCACCGCACGCCCCCATCGGCCGCGTCGAGACGTTCCGCAGCGGGCTGCTGGCGTGGCCCTCGGTGGCCGCCGATTTGGTTCCCGCCAGCTAGCCGAGCGGCGGGCCGGCGCGCCACAGCCCGGCAGACAGCGAACTCGCGCGTCGTGTGACACCCGGCGGGGGCCCGTCGTTGACGACCACCACCCCATGTGAAAATGTAATACTCATCCGCGAGAGGCACATTCTCACTAGCCGAGATTCAAGGAGCAGGAGATGGCGAACGAATTCTCCGAGCCGGACTTCTTCCGCGGCAGCGAGCTCATCGAGGACCCGTACCCCTACTACGAGGCGCTGCGTCAGCGGTGCCCCGTCACCCGGGAGAGCCATCACGACGTCACCATGATCACCGGTTGGGACGAGGCGTGTGCGGTGCTCAACGACGCCGAGACCTGGTCCTCGTGTATCTCGGTGACCGGCCCGTTTCCCGGCTTTCCGGTCCCGATCGAGGGTGACGACATCACCGAGCTGATCGAGCAGCACCGCGACGAGCTGCCGTTCAGCGACCAGCTGCCCACGCTCGACCCGCCGACCCACACCAACCACCGCTCCCTGATGATGCGGCTGATCACCCCCAAGCGCCTCAAGGAGAACGAGGACGCCATGTGGGCCCTCGCCGACCAGGCGCTCGACGACTTTCTCGCACCGGGGCGCGGCGAGTGGATCAAGGGCTTCGCGAGCCCGTTCACGCTGCTGGTCATCGCCGACCTGCTCGGCGTCCCGATGGAGGACCGCGACAAGTTCGTCAAGGGCATCGCTGACCACGCGGGTGGCGGTATCGGCGGCACCAAGGGATCCCTGGCCCACAGCCCGCTGGAATTCCTCTATGGCCTGTTCTCCGACTACGTGCGCGACCGCCGCCAGAATCCTCGCGACGACGTGCTGACCGGACTGGCCACCGCCACGTATCCCGACGGTTCGATCCCGGAGGTCGAGGACGTGGCCCGCGTCGCCAGCAACGTCTTCTCCGCGGGACAGGAGACCACCGTGCGGCTGCTCGGTGCGGCCCTGCAGACGCTGGGCGAGCGCCCCGACATCCAGGCGCAGTTGCGCAAGGACCGCAGCCTGATCCCGAATTTCATCGAGGAGTCGCTGCGCCACGAGAGCCCGGTCAAGGGCGACTTCCGGATGAACCGGCGGCCGGTCAACGTCGGCGGCGTCGACCTGCCGGCCGGCACCACGGTGATGATCGTGCAGGCCGCCGCCAACCGCGATCCGCGGCGGTTCGAAGATCCCGCCACCTTCGACCCGGCCCGCAAGAACGCGCGCCAGCACATCGCGTTCGGGCGCGGGATCCACAGCTGCCCGGGGGCCCCGCTGGCGCGGGCGGAAACCCGGGTCGCGATCGAACGGCTGCTCGACCGCACGACGGACATCAGGATCAACGAGGACGTCCACGGGCCGGCGAATAACCGTCGCTACCACTATGTTCCGACGTACATCCTGCGTGGCCTGACCGAATTGCACCTGGAGTTCACGCCGGCATGAAGGTGTGGGTGGACGACCAGCGGTGTCGCGGTCACGGCATGTGTCTGACGCTGTGCCCCGATGTGTTCAGCCTGACCGACGACGGTTACGCCGTAGCGATAGATTCCGATGTCCCAACGGATTTGGAATCGGCCGCGCAGGAGGCGATCCAATGCTGTCCCGAGCAGGCGATCAGCGAGAAATAGTCAAAGTTCCAGGCGAGTAAGGAGATTCGAGTGGCCAAAGGGTATGTCATCCTCACCGAGGCCATCAAAGACCCGGAAGGCATGAAGGCATACGCCCAAGCCGCCGGATCGGCGATGAGCGGCGCCACGGTTCTCGCGGTGGACACCGCGCCCAAAGTCATCGAGGGCGACTGGCACGGCGACCAGACCGTGGTGCTGGAATTCGAGTCGGTGGATGCGGCTCGGGCCTGGTACGAATCCGAGGGCTACCAGAAGGCGGCCAAATTGCGCCAGCAGGCCGCCGACTGCAACGCGGTCATCCTGTCCGGATTCTGATCGCTACTCTCCGACGATGGAGATCGCCTGACGAGGACACTGACGGACGGCCTCGCGCACGTCCGCCTCGTTCTCCGGAGTGACTTCCTCTTGGTGGACGGTCAACATGTCGTCGTCGCCGAGCTCGAAGATGTCTGGGTTGATGCCCATGCAGACACCGTTGCTCTCGCAGAGTCCCCAATCGACCTCGATCTTCTTCGTCATCGTGGCCCCCTTTAACGAAGCACCTTGACGGGCACGTTCTTCCAGCCCGCCACGTTTTGCATGTTCACTCGTTTACACCCGGCCCAGTCCACTTCGTAGCGCGGCATGAAGTCGAGCAGCCGCTCTAGCGCGATCCGGCTTTCCAGGCGCGCCAACGCGGCCCCCAGGCAGCTGTGGATCCCATACCCCAGTCCAAGGTGCTGCGCCTCGGTCTGGTCGCGCTCGATGTTGAAGGTGTCGGCGTCGGTGAAGGCGTCCGGGTCGCGGTTGGCCGCGGCGCCGCAGAGGAATACGGGTTTGCCCGCCGGGATCACGCCCCCGCTCACGTGGGCCTCTTTGAGGGTGTAGCGGACGTTGTATTGCACCGGCCCCTCGTAGCGCAGCAGCTCTTCGACCGCGCCGGGAATCTTGTCGCGGTCCTCCTGCAGCATCTGCCACTGGTCGGGGTGCTTGGCGAAGATCACCGCGGCGTTGCCCATCAGTTTGGTGACGGTCTCGGCGCCCGCGCCGCCCAGAAGGGTTGCGAAACCGCAGATCTCGATGTCGTCGAGCTTGCGCAGCTGGCCGTCTTCACCGGGGATTTCGGCGGCGATCAGCCGGCTGATCATGTCGTCCTGCGGCGCCTGGCGCCGCTCTTGGACCAGGCTGAAGTAGTACATCGCCGTGTCGATATTCGCCTGCATGCCCGCTTCGCTGACCTCGATCTGGCCCGGCTCGTGATGCAGGCTGGTGTCGATCCAGTGCCGGACCTGCTGGCGGTATTCCTCGGGCACACCGGCCATCCGGGTGATGACCTCCACGGGGAACGGCCCGGAGAAGTCCTGCACGACGTCGAAGTTGTCCGGGTCGACCGCGCCCAGGTACTTGTCGATTACCTCGATGATCGTCTCCCGCTGCGACTGGATCGCCCTTGGAGTGAACGCCTTGTTGAGCAGGCTGCGCATGTGGCGGTGCTCCGGCGGATCCATGAAGATGATCGACTTCTGCTCGGGGGCAATGCCCCGGCGCACCATCGCCAGGTCGCAACCGCGGGCGGACGAGTACGTTTCGAAGTCCTTGAACGCGGCCGCCACGTCTTCGTGACGCGTCAGCGCGTAGAAGTCCTCTTTTTCGTCGTAATACAGTGGCGTTTCCTCGCGCATCCGCCGATAGATGTCGAACGGGTTGTTGAAATAGTCCTCGGAGTACGGATCGAAGACGACCTTCGGTTTTGTCACTGCATCCTCCTCAGCGGCGAGGTCGGGCTGAACCTTTACAGCGGAGTCACTGACTGTAACGCTAACGGTAATACCTTCGTGACGAACCGGAAAGACCAAAACGCTGGCATTTCATACCCTCTTCGCGGCGCCGACGGCCGCGATGACGTCATCCAGCGCACCCAGACAGCTGCCCCGCGCCTCGGCGGCGGCGCGGACGGTGGCTACATCCTTCGTCAGGAACTCACCGGTCATTTCGATGAACGACGCGAGGGAGCCGCTCGTCGCGACGAGGTTCAGCACGCGGCTGGCCGCGCTGCCGTGCGCCAGGGCCGTCAGCAGCGCCGATTCCGGCACGCCGAGCGCTTCTCCCAGTCGAATTGCCTCGGCGAGCAGCCCGATCTGCGCAGCGAACAGCGCATTGTTGACGAGTTTTACCTTCTGCCCGGCGCCGGCCGGCCCGACGTGCAGGACCGGGTCGCCGTAGCACGCCAGCAGCGGTCGCACGCGGTCAACCGCTTGGTCGGCACCGCCGACGAACAGCGTCAGCCGGCTGGCGGCGATGTCCTGGGGGCCCCCGCTGACCGCGGCATCGACGACGTCAACGCCGTCGGCGCGCTCGGCGATCACCGCGATGGTGTCCGGGTCGACGGTGGTGTGCAAGACCAGCGCCGCACCGGGCCGCAGGGCGGATAGCAATTCGCCGGCCAGGCAGTTTCTCGAACCTGGTCGTCGGTGAACACGCAGAGCACCACGACGTCGGCTCGGGCACCGGCGTCGGCCGCGCGGCCGACGGCCCGCGCGCCCAGTTGCTCGAGCTCCCGGCGCCTTTCGGTCGTCCGGGCAATGGCTCGGACGTCGTGACCGGCCGCCACCAGACGCCCGACCATGGGGCGGCCCATTCGCCCCGCGCCGATGAATCCCACTCTCACCGCGGGTGGTCCATCAGCGCCAGCGCCGCGTCGGCCGCGTCGAGCACCGCGCCGCCGTCGGCCCCGGCTTTCTCGGCAAGGTCGACGACCAGCCGAACATCCTTTTGCAGCAGCCCGCCCGCCACCCCGGCCAACCGATCGAGTTCGCCGATACCGCCGAGGGCATTGAGCGCAAAGCTGTTGCCGCTGCTGCGGGAGACCACCTCGGTGAGGCGGTCCGGTTCGACGCCCAGCGCGTTCGCGAGCGACAGGGCGGTGGCCGCCGTGGCCAGGTTGGCGGTGAAAAGCAGGTTGTTGAGCAGCTTCGTCGTTTGTCCGGAGCCCAGCTCGCCCAGATGAACGACGGGATCGGCATAGGTCTGGAAGACGGGGCGGCAACGCTCGACAACGTCGGTGTCGCCGCCCACCACCACCAGCAGCCGGCCCTCGGCCGCCGCCCCGCCCCCGCCGCTCACCGGCGCATCGATGACGGAAACGCCTTGGGCGGCGGCCGTGTTCGCGAGTTCTCGGCAGGTGTTCGGGTGCACCGTGCTGTGCACGGCGATGACGCTTCCTGGCCGCATCGCCGACAGCAATCCGTTTGTCCCGCAAGCTAGTTCGTCGATGTCGGCATCACCGACCACGCAGAGGCAGACCAGGTCACTGGCCGCGGCGAGTTCGGCCGGAGACCCGGCGGCGCGGGCCGCGGTGTCGGCGAACGCCTCGAGGGCCTCGGGCCTGCGCGCCCACAGGGTGGTGGGGTAGCCGCCCTCGACGATCCGGCGCGCCACGGGGCCGCCCTGGCTGCCCAGCCCGATGAATCCGACGCGCATCAGCCCGCCTCCTCGTCCACCGATCGTGACGCTGCAGTCACGTCGGGGCTCGACAGTGACTGTGGCGCCACATTCGAGGGGCCGCCTGGGCGTGAAGCGCCTTCGGCCACGCAATCACGCACGAAATCAAGGACTTTCGCGTGGTAGGTGGGGGCGGCGTGGCTGAGGCTGATGTTGTGCCCGGCGTCCGGTTGTCGATGTACGACCAACCGCGGCGCCCCCGCGAACAGGGCGCCGATCTCGGCCACCGCCGGATCATCGGTCTGCCACACCTTTTCGTGCTCGGCGATGCTGAAGTGCACCGGGACGCGCACGGCGGGCGCGAGCTGCGGGAAAGTCTGTCGCGCCCAGTCCGACACCATCTGGTCCTCGTAAGACGGGGCCGATGGCGAGACCGTGGCGCCACCCAGGACCTCGGGGGGATAAAGCTCCACTGGGCTCCACAGCAATTCGCGCATGCCAGACGGGCGGCGTTCGCGGGTGGCCGTTTTCAGTATTTCCTTGGCGGCGGGGTGGTAGTGCCGGCCAGTGCCCGCGAGCTCGATGCCGAGCAGGCCGGCACCCCGCTCGTCGGCGGCGAGCCGCAATGTCAGCTCGCAGCCGCCCGAATGGCCCCACACGAACATCCCTGCGCCACAAGGTCGTTGGCCGAGGATGCGGTCGATGGCGCCGTAAGCCAGGTGCACGCGCTGCTCGCCGGAGACCATCGCGTCCGGATACGGTGCCGAGCTGCCATAGCCCGGCCGATCGAGGGCCACCACGGTGAATCCGGCCGCCGCGCCGGTCCGCAACAGCGAGTACGAGGGGTGGCCGGGGCAGTCGAAATACATTGCGGTGGTGCCGCCGCCGTGGATGGCCACGATCACGGCCTCGGGGTCGTCGGCTTCGGCGACCAGCGCCGACATCGGCACCCCGTCGACGATCACCAGCCGTGGTCGCGGTGCCGCGGTGTTCATGTCCGCCTCATTCCGGGGCCCGCAGCAGGAGCACGCCGCTGGGAGTGAGCCCGCCACTGCTGACGACACCGACGCGGGCGCCGGCGACCTGGCGTTCACCGGCCTCCCCGCGCAGCTGAGTGATGGCTTCGTGCAGCAGACCCATGCCGTGCGTGCGGCCGTGCGAGAGCTGGCCGCCGTGGGTATTGAGCGGCAGCTGCCCGTCGCGTGCGATGTTCTTGCCGCCGTCCAGGAATTCCTTAGCCTCCCCGATCCCGCAGAAACCGAGCGCCTCGATCCAGGACAGGCAGTTGAAGGAAAACCCGTCATACAGCTCGGCGACATCGACATCGGCGGGCCGTAGCGAGGTACGCGTCCACACGTGCGCCGCCTGGCCCAGCACCTGCGGCTCGTGGGTGAGAGTGCTCTGGTCCCAGTCGAGTCGCTCGACGATCTGCGTTCCCACGGCTTCCACCAGCACCGACGGCTTGGCCAGGTCGCGGGCGGCGTCGACGGCCGAGACGATGACGGCGATGGCGCCGTCGCACGGCACGTCGCAGTCGTAGAGCCCGAACGGCGTGGTGATGGGGCGCGCATTGAGGTAGTCGTCCATCGTCATCGGCGACCGGTAGATGGCCGTCGGGTTGAGTTCGGCGTTGGCGCGCTGGTTCAACGCGATCCAACCCAGCGTTTCCTTGGTGGTGCCATACCGGTGAAAGTGCCGTTGCGCGTTCATCGCCAGCGTGTGCGCCGCCGACGTGGCGCCAAATGGCATCTGCCAGCCCGACATTCGGCCCGCTGAAGCGCCGGCCGGGGTGATCTTGCCCTGCTTCATCAGCTCGCCGTTGGTGGCTTCCCACAGCGTGCGGAAGCACAAGACGTGGCGCGCCAGGCCGCAGGCCACCGCCAGCATCGCGGCGATCACCGAGCCGCCCGGGCCGAAGGTCTCCATGGCGCCGTTATGCCACGTCGGACGGATGCCGAGCGCACCCTCGAGGGCGGTGGTGCCGCCCTCTCCGAAGCCGCCGACATTGATCGCGCCGGGGTAGGTGGACAGACCGTCGATGTCGGCGTAAGTCAGGCCGGCGTCGGCGATGGCCGCCTCGCATGCCTGCACTGTCAACGCCAGCGGCGGTTGCATCAAGCGGCGGCCGATCGGCGACGCCCCGATCCCGGTCAGCGCGACCTTGTCTTCGAACTTGTCCACCGTGAGCATCGGGCGGACGTGCTCGCCAAAGCGTTCCGGAGCGATCTCGTCGTCGGGCAGGGGAGCGGAGCGCCCGTCGGCGCTCGGCTTGAACAGCGGAAACCACACGTCCTCGACCTGCTCGAAGACGACCTCGACCGGTTGGCCGAGTTCGAGCTGTTCGGGCACGCATTCCACGATGTTCGTGGTCAGTCGCACGCGCGGATCTTCGGCGATAGCCACCTGCGCGATCACGTACGGAGCCACCAGCCCGGGCAAGCTGAACCGCTCGTTGATGGTGAATCCGGCGAGCGTCGCCCGGCCCGAGACGGCACGCACACCGATGTCGCGGGACCGGCAGTATCGGCACACCGGCGCCGGCGGATGGATCAGGGAGTCGCAGGATTTGCATTCCTGCAGCCGTAGCTCCCCGTCGGCACCCGAGGTCCAGAAGAATTCGTTCTCCTGCGTGACCAGGGGCAATGGGCGGCCGGGTGCTGCTGACACGTCACCTCCGGTGCGTCGCGCTGCCTATTCGGTAGGGCCGTTATACGAATCGGAGAATCACGTTATCACCCGCGAGCAGGCACGATCTAGACCGCACCTGCCCGATGAGCGCCGTCAGTACGGCACCCAGGTGCCGTCGAAATAGGTACCCCATTGGTGAAAGCCGGCATTCCACATCGGCTCGTTCGGTGACCACCATGGCCGCGGCGGAGGCGGTGGGGGCACGTCCTGCGCCGCGAATGGCGGCGCGTAGGCCGGCGGGGTCGCGTACCAATCCGGCATCGCCGGCGGCGGTTTGCACTCCATGGTGACCCGATTCCACGACATGTTGCGATCGCAGTCCGCCCAGCCGATTCCCGGCGTGAGGATCACCGCCGTCGCCATCCCGATGAAGGCGCACCCGATGACAACTGTCAGACGACGTACAAACCACCTCATGGTGGGCCTCCCAATGGGGCCATCGTGACCTTGGCTGTCTCAGTTTATTCCGCTGCTAGCGCCGCGACTAGTGACCGACATCCACACGCCACACCGAGTCCGACGTCGTGGCGTTCCGTCGCGAGCCGGGGTTATGCTCCACTGGCGATATCAAGTACTTAACATTCGGAGGGCTGATTGCTCGACGCGGAGAAGGTCCTGATCACCGGGGCGACGGGCAAGATTGCATTTCCCATCGCGCGTGCGCTGGCGGCGGCGGGAAACGAGGTGTGGGGCGCCGCTCGCCTGAAAGATCCCGCGGGCCGGGAAAAACTTGTGGACGCCGGGATCACACCGGTGGCGCTGGACGTCGGTGCGGGCGACTTCTCCGGTCTCCCGGATGATTTCACCTACGTCTTCCACGCGGCCGTGAACCCGGGCACGAAGGACTGGATCCAGTGTGTGGAGACGAATGCGCAGGCGTCCGGCGACCTGCTCTACCATTGCCGCGCCGCAAAGGGTTTCGTCTTCTGCTCCACCGGCTCGATCTACGCCTATCAGGGCAGGCGGCCGCTGACGGAGACCGATCCGCCGGGGGCGCCGCTGCGGGCGAACTACAGCTTCTCCAAGGTTGCCGCGGAGGCGGTCTGCAGCTGGATCGCCAGGCGCTTTCAGATTCCGCTGACCATCATCCGGATCTGTTCGACGTACGGCCCCCAGGGCGGTGCGCCCGCCGACCGTCTCGATGCGATGTTGGCGGGCAAGCCCATTCGGCTGCATCCGGACAAGCCGAACAATTACAACCCCATCTATGAAGACGACTACGTGGCGCTGGGCATCCGAGCGATGGAGGTCGCCGCGACGCCAGCGGTCGTGGTGAACTGGGCCGGCAGCGAAACCGTCAGCGTGGAGGAGTACTGCGCCTTCCTGGGTGAGCTGGTCGGTGTCGAGCCGATCTTCGAGTACACGCCCCAGGCGCATACCCCGCTGTGGCCGGACGTCTCCCACATGCACCACGTGCTCGGCCGCACAAAGGTGCCCTGGCGCGAGGGTTTCCGACGCATGGTCGCCGCGCGCCACCCCGAAATCTCGCTGTCCCAACATGATTCGATGAAGACCTGAGGACCGACGCTATGCATCTTCCCGGCACGCCATCGGACGAGGTCCCCGAAATCCTTGCCGCCGGGGGCGGCGATATCACCACCCTGTTCGTCTCGATGGCGGTCCGCCACCCCGACGGAAAAGACGCCGAGTACCTGCGCTGGCACAGCCTGGACCACCGCCCGGAGCAACACCGCCTGCTCGCGGTGCGCGCCTCGCTGCGGTTGGTGTCCACACCGGCCTGCCGCTCGGCCCGCGCGGTCGGCGACGGCCCCTTCGATGCGGTCGACCACGTGATGACGTACTTCTTCACCGACGCGGCCGGATTGCGCGATTTCAACGAACTGTCCACGGCGCTGGGCAATGCCGGTCGCAAACTCCCGCTGCTGCCGCCGGTGCAACGCGGCGTGTACGACGTGCACAGCAAGGCCGCCGCGCCGCGCGCCAGGGTCGGGTCGGACGTGTTGCCCTGGCTGCCCGTGCGGGGCGCGTTCGTGGTGGTCGAGCGGGGAGTGGCGTCGCCGGACCCGCTGGTGGACGTCGACGGCGTCGCCGGTGTGTGGTCCGCAGTGTCGCGTCGGGTCGACGCCAGCTTGGCCAGCGCACCGGCGAACCAGGCGATCACGTATTGCTTCCTCGACGGCGACCCGATTGCCACCGCGGCGCGGCTGCGGCCAGTGCTCGAGGCTCGCTGGGCCGAACCGGGCGTCGAAGCATTGTTCGCCGCACCGTTTTTCGCGGTTGTCCCGTACGAGTGGGATCGCTATGTGCCGTAGGAAAGGGGCCGCATGCGCATCGGCTTGATGGTCGGCTCGGACAAGGAGCGCCCCCGCGCCGACCGGCTCGCCGGCCTGATCGACGACGGGGTCGCCGCCGAAAGCGACGGTTTCACCGCGTTCTGGATGCCCCAGGTCCCCGGCTATCTCGACGCGCTGACCGCGGTGGCGCTGATCGGGCACGCCACCGAGCGCATCGAAATCGGAACGGCCGTCGTGCCGATTCAGACTCGCCATCCGATGATCATGGCGCAGCAAGCCCTGACCACCCAGGTCGCCTGCGGCGGCCGGTTCACGCTGGGCATCGGACCCTCGCATCATTGGATCGTCAACTCGCAGCTGGGATTGCCCTATGACCGCCCGGCGCGCCTGATGGGTGACTACCTCGACGTGCTCCTCGCGTCCTTCGCCGGTCCGGGCAGCGTGGATGTCGACAACGAAAGCTATTGCGTCCATTCGCCGGTCGACGTCACGGACGCCTTCGCGGTGCCGGTGCTGCTGTCGGCGCTCGGACCGACAATGCTGCAACTGGCCGGCGCGCGGGCCGCCGGCACCGTGCTGTGGATGGCCGACGAGCGCGCGATCGGCGACCACGTCGTTCCGCGCCTCACCGCGGCGGCCGGCCGGGCCGGGCGTCCCGTGCCCCGGATCGTCGCCGGTGTTCCGGTCGCGCTCTGCTCGAACAGCGAGACCGACGATGCTCGCGGCTACGCCAGCGAGGTGCTTGGGCACGCGGACTTCTCGCCCAACTATGTGCGACTGCTGCAGCACGGCGACGCCGAAGACGTCGGTGACACCATGGCGGCCGGCGACGAGACGGCCATCCTGGATCGGTTGCGCCGCTACCGGGATGCTGGCGTCACCGACCTTGCGGTGCGAATCGTGCCGTTGGGCAAGGACATTGAAGAGCGAACCACGTCTCGGCGTCGAACTCAGCAGTTCCTGTCGTCGCTGTGTCCGGCCTTGTGATCAGCGCGAGGGTAGACCGAGGACGCGCTGGGCGACGATGTTGCGCTGAATCTCCGACGTGCCGCCCGCGATCGTGCCCGCGTAGCTGCTGATGTAGCGCGCGAACCAGCTGGCGGTGAAAAGATCTGGGGCGTAAGGGTTGTACTGGGCCGTCAGCATCTTGTCGCGCAGACCGTCGGCCCCGGCCGCGTCCAGTGCGTGCCGCAGCGCGCTCTGTTCGGCCTCCGAGCCGAACACCTTCAGCACGGACAACGCCGCCACGTCCACCTCGCCGCGGGCCGCCCGGCCCAACGCGGCCGAACCGAGCAGCCGCAGCGCGTAGTAGTCCATCACGATCGTGGCGTAGTGGTCCGCGTTGACCTCGTCGCGCGGCCGGTAGTCTTCGAGGAGTTGCTCGAGCCGGTTCGCGAAGGCCATCCACATCAGGGTGCGCTCGTGGCCGAGCGAGCCGTTGGCGACCCGCCACCCGCCGTTGAGCGGGCCGACCAGGTTGCGCGCGGGCACCCGGACGTCGTTGAAGAACACGTCGTTGAAGTCCAGCTCGTCGCGGTCGTAGACGGAGGGGAAGGGGCGACGCACCAGCCCGGGACTGTCGGTCGGGATGAGCAGCGCGCTGATTCCCTTGTGCCGCACGGCGTTCGGGTCCGTGCGGACGAACGTAAGGATGACGTCGGCGTCATGGGCGCCGGAGGTCCACACCTTCTGCCCGTTGACCACGAACTCGTCGCCGACCAATTCGGCCTTCGTCCGCAGCCCGGCCAAATCGGAGCCGGCGCCGGGCTCGCTCATGCCCAGGGACGCGGTCTTTTCGGCTCGCAGGATCGGGACGGCCCAGCGCCGCTTTTGCTCCTCGGTGCCGCAGGACAACAGCGACGCGGCGATGATGCCGACGCCCTGGGGATTGAAGCAGTGGTAGATCCGGCGACGCGACAGCTCCTCACGATGCACGAACTGCTGCAGGATGGTTGCGTTGCGGCCACCGAATTCCGGTGGGTTGCCGGGCAGTAGCCACCCATGGTCGAACTGAAGGCGCTGCCAGCGGCGCGACCATTCGGGCACGTGCGAGGTCGACGACGGCCGCTCCGCGGCTTGGGCTTGGGTCGGCAGGTGCTCGGTGAGAAAGCTGACGAATTCTGCGCGAAACGCTTCCACGTCGGCGTCAAAGGTGAGCTGCATGGCACTGCTCCTACGGGCGGGGACGGCTCAGCGCGTAAATCCCCACTCCGCCTCGTTCTCTTCGGTTTTGAGGTGCTCGGCCGGATCCGCGGTGTCGGCCAGCGGCGGCTGCGAGGCGCGGGCGGTGCGTTGGCCGATTTCGGTGATGGCGTGCACCGGGCAGTCGAGCAGCGCCCGCATGACCGCGTCGCGATCCGCCTCCGCCACCGTGCCGTCCCCGATGAGGGAGGCATATCCCCAGTCGTCCAGCGAGAAGTATCCCGGCGCATGTTTGGCGCAGATGCCGAAGCCGTCGCAAATGGTGCGATCCAGACGGATTTTCATGCGTGCCTCACAGGTTCCGCCTCGTAGGGACGGTCCGCGCGGAACGCACCGCCGGCGCAGTCCTGGCAGGCGCCGTTGAGATGGGCGGCGACGTCGTCGGGGAACTGATCGAGCAGGCTGGCGGCGACGTTCGTCGCGGCATCGAGCGTCGCGCACGCGCCGCGCCCACGCAGCAGCACCGACCAGCGGCGCAACCGTTCGACGTCTTCTGCCGTCGCGGCGCCGTCGCGCAGCGCACCGGCGACCGCGGCCATCGCCGCCGTCCCGTTGAAGCACGATCCGCATTGGCCGGCGTTTTCGCGGTCGAAGTACGCGAGCACCGATGCCGCGACCGCGACGGGGCAGTCCTCGGTCAGCAGCGAGATCGCGCCGCAGCCCAGCCCGCTGCCGACGCGTCGCATCGTCTCGTGGTCCAGGGTGGTCTCCAACACCGAGCGATTGAGCAGACCGGCGAAGTAGCCGCCCATCAGTGCTCCGCGCACCTGGTCGGCCGGGACACCGTGCAGGGCAAGCAGTTCGGTGAATGGCAGCCCATGCGGAAGTTCATACAGGACGGGAGGTCGCCCGCTGCCGGTGATGGTCGCCAGGAAGGTGCCCGGCGACAGCGTGGTTCCCTGCGACCGGAAGTCGGCCGACCCGTGGCCCTGCAGGTAGGGGAGGTTGGCCAGGGTCTCGACGTTGCTGACGAGCGTGGGACGGTCGTCGACTCCCGCTTCGAAGGGGCGCGGCGGCTTGTCCGTCGGCTTGGCCGGGCCACCGTTGATCGCGCGAACAGCGGCCGTCTCCTCGCCGGCCACGTACCCCGGCGCCACCGTGCGCAGGTCGATCGTGACGCCGAGCGCGCCGGGATCCAGCTCGGCGAGCGCGGATTCGATGCTGTGCGCCGATTCCGGGTCGGACACGTAGACGTGGGCGCGGTCCGCGGCGACGACCGTCGCGGCCAGCCGCAGACCGTCCAGGACGAGGTGGGGGCGATTGCGCAGCAGCCAGCGGTCCTTGACCGAAGCCGGTTCTCCCTCTTCGCCATTCGCGACGACGACGGGGACACCCAGCAGGCGCCCGTTGTCGCGCACCGACCGCAGCTTCACCGCCAGCGGAAACGCGGCACCGCCGCGGCCGACCAGGCCACTGGACTCGACTTCGGAAAGGAATTCATCGGCATCGGCGAGCGGGCGGTAGCCGCCGAGCTTGCGATAGGACGTCAGGTCTTCGCGGGCCTGCTCGCTGAGCAGCCGCGGTGGGCATCCGGGCCATGGCGCGGTGGCGATGGTGGTGGACTGGGTGGTGTTCAATGCTGGCCTGCCATCGTGTTAGTTAGGCTTGCGCACATGCGAACTGCGGTGGTGCGTGTGAACGTCGACCCGGAGAGCGTGCTCGAGCCCGCACAGCTACGCGACGGCATGGCGGCTCTCCTCGAGCTGGTGGCCGCGGCCGGCGCGGACGTGGTCGACAACGACCTCGCATCCCTGCCGGCGACCCGCCGCGAAGTGGAGCTGCTCATTGCGGCCGAGGACGGTGACACGGCCAAGGCCACCGCAATCGGATTGTGCGCCAGAGCGTTCGGTATTGATCCCGTCGCGGGAGTGATCACCTTCGTCAGCCGGGGCACCGACGACGACGCGCACGGCGTGCTGTCGGCGTTCGGGCTCACCGGTGACATCGAGCGCACCCCCGGCGACGACGGATTCGACATCGTCCATGTGACCCTGCGCGAGTCCGACCTCGAGCGGATTCCGGAAAGCCGGGTACACACGGCGCTCGAGGCGTCGCTGAATTGCGAGGTCCGCATTTCCACGAGGTGATGCACCGTGTCGCGCCATCACGAACCCAAAAATTCCAGGATTGCGGGCGCCGCCTGCACCCAAGTGTCGAACATGTTGAAGTGCTGCACCCGACCGGCGGCGCGGTCTTCCGAGGCCCGCTCCCATGCGTCCTCGGGCCACGGTGGGTCGATGAGCTTCGACCCCTTGATCAGGCAGCTGACCTCCAGCGACGTCCGCTTCGGGTGATCCATGTCGTTCTCACCGCCACGAATGATCAACGTGGGCACCGTGATCCGGTCGAACA
Organism: Mycobacterium sp. NGS33; assembly: GCF_059812885.1. Lineage (NCBI taxonomy): Bacteria > Bacillati > Actinomycetota > Actinomycetes > Mycobacteriales > Mycobacteriaceae > Mycobacterium > Mycobacterium sp. NGS33. The sequence continues at coordinate 83,263 of NZ_JCALDN010000010.1, forward strand.
TCTCGTCCTCGACACCCGGGATCGTCTGGCCCGGCTTGGAGACGAACGCGTTGAGCCAGCGCAGCATCAGCTTGAGGAACTCGTCTTTATCGAAGTCCAGGAACCGCTGCTTGTTGTTCGGATTCTCCTCGATGCGCTCCCGCCACTCGGCCACCTTCACCACCCCGTCCATGCCGGTGCCGCGCACCGCGAGGATGCTGGGAATGATGTAGAACGAACCGAGCACGAAGGTGCCGTAGGTGCCGCCGACGATGTTCCACACCACGAGCTTGGTGACCATCTCGGGGTAGAGCATCGTGGTCAGCATGGAATCCCTTGCGCCGCCGGAACCCCCGGCGAGGATGCAACGCTCGAAGCCCAGACCGGTCACGAGCTTGTGCAGTGTCTCGGCGCGCATGTGGGACTCGCTTTGTCCATAGAACTGCACATCCGAGGCGCCGCAGTTGGGCCGGTCCCACAGCAGTACCCGGTAGCCGCCCGCGACCAGGGCATCGGCCAAGGGACGCAGGCCGGGGATCTCCTTGCTGAACCGGCCGCCCGGCGTCAACGCAATGAGATCGCCAGAGTCACCGAGGATTTCGTAGACGACATTTCCCCCGTTGATCTCAATAGAAGGCACCCGATTCTCCTGTGGTTAGGCCTGAACCAAAACGTCGTTGCCGACGACGCGCACCGGATAGGTGCGGATACTCCATTCCGGCTTGACCGCCGTCGTGCCGGTCGCGAGCTCGAAGCCCCATTGGTGCCAGGGGCAGTAGATGTATTCCAGGTCGCGCACCATGACCGAGTCACCCGGTGCGGTCTCGTCGACGATGGTGCGCCCCCGGGCCCGTCCCGAACACAGCGGGCCGCCTTGGTGGGGGCAGTAGTTCGCGATGGCGTAGAAGGTGCCGTTGACGTTGTAGACGCCGACGCCGTGACGTCCGATCGGCACCAGTTTATGTGTGCCCGGCGGGATTTCGTCCACGGTAGCGACGACGTGCTCGCGGCCCTGGGCGAGACGGGGCTCGGGCCGTTTGGTTTCTTCGCTCAACTCAGAGCACCCGGGTCTGACCCTCGAGGACCGGAACGGTCTCGGGCAGGTGATAGGTCGCGATGCCGTTCTTGTACATCACCGCGTCGCGGGCGTGCTTGGGCAGGTGCTTGACCAACCAGCGCGGGTCGTCGAACGTCCAGTGCGGGTAGTCCGAGGAGAACAGCAGGATCTTCTCGCACTCCATCCATTCCAGCGCGCGGGTCAGTTCGGTCTTGTCTTCCGGGTAGTCCAGCGGCTGGGTGGTGAACTTGATGTGGTCCTTGACGTACTCCGACGGTTTGCGCTTGATGTCGAGCCACGATTTGCGGGCGTCGTAAATCGCGTCCATCCGCCACATCAGCGGCAGGATCCAGCTGAAGGCGTGCTCGACGAACACGATTCGCAGCCCCGGGAACCGGTCGAAGACGCCGTCGAAGACCAGGCTCATCACCTGGTTGGCCGCCAGCAGGGAGTAGGTCACCATGAAGTCGTGGTTGTAGCTGGGGAAGCCCACCGGCGGGATCGGCAGCTCGTCGAACTGGCTGCGGGACAGGTGGCAGCTCACGGTGATGTCATTCTTCGTGGCGGCCGCCCAGATCGGGTCGTACTTCGGGTGGCCCCAGGACGGCCGCGGCTCGGCCTTGATCAGGATCTGCGCCATAAAGGGGTGCCCGGCCCAGCGCTCGATCTCGCGCACCGACTCTTCCGGCTCCTCGATGGCGATGCAGATCGAGCCGCGCCACCGCTCGTGCCAGTTGTTGTGGCTGTCCAGCCAGTGATTGGCCTGCCAGTCGTTCAACGCGGCCGACATTGCGTGCTGCGCTTCGGGAATGCGCGCCGGATAGGCCGCCGGCTCCAGGATGGCGATGTCGGAGCCGGCCTCCATGATCAGCTGGCGAAACGCCAAATCCGGGTCGCTGCAAGGAAACTCGCCGTTGGCTGGAAAGGAGTCCACGCGCATCGCGTAGGAGTGCGCGTAGTCCGGGGCGTCGTAGTAGATCTGCTCGCCCACTGTGCGAGTGAGGAAGTACTTGCTGCGCCACGGCTCGGCGATGTAGGGGAGTAGCTCGCCGCGCTTGGGGGCCGGGTGAACGTCCGAGTCGACGCAGCGGACGGCTATGCGCTCGGTAGCGGGAACCCGCTCCTGCGAATGGGTCAACGTCATCTGGCTCTCCTCAGTCTTTCGCGATACTTCTACTGTGCGCCCACCCCGGCGGGGATGTCTATGCCGTAGAGCCGCGCGGCGTTGCGCCAGCACAGCTTCTCGCGCTGCTCGGGCGACAACGCGCTGGGCAGCTTGCTGACATCGCCGCATTGCCAGTGCGGATAGCTCGAGCCGAACATCACCATGTCGTCCTTACCGGTGAAGCCGAACCATTCGCCGGCGAATTCGGCGTCGCCCGGGCCATCGAGACTGCCCTGGACGAAGAACACGTGGCCGGGCAGGTAATCGCTGGGAATCCTCGGGGCCCAGGGTGTCTGCTCCAGGTGCGGACGGCCGAACGTGTCCATCCTCCAGATGAACGGCGTCACGAAGTCGGCGGCACCGTCGCCCCAGACGAACTTGAGGCCGTCGAACCGCTCGAACACTCCCTCGGCGATCATGTTCATCAGGTGATAGATGTAGTTCAGCGCCATGAAGCTGACGTACTGCTCGTAGGTGCGGGTGTTCCCGTTCGGCGTCGGCGGAAAAGCGATGCCGGACCCGACCTCGATGTGCGCCGCGACGGGCAGGCTGGCGTCGACGGCGGCCTCCCAGATCGGCCAGAACTGCGGTTTGCCGTACAGCTCGCGGGATTGCAGCGGGACACCGATCTGGACCACCCGCGGGTGTGCCCGCCACCGCTCGATCTCGCGCAGGGCGCCGGGGATGTCGTCGGGGTTGACCCGGATGGTGCCGCGGAACCGCTCGCCGAACTGGCTGGACTCCAGCCAATTCGACACCATCATCTCGTTGTGGGCGGCGTGCAGTGCGCTGCCCAGGTGCCGGTCCGGCATGATGCCGCGCGCCATCGGATGCAGCACCGCCACATCGACGCCGCGCTTCGAAAAGAGTTCGTTGGCAACGAAATCCGGATCCGAACCGGGGTACTGACGATCCGGGCCCTCGGTGTTGGGCGCGTACTCACCGCCGGGGGCGCCGTACCAGTCCATCTCGTAGTCGGGGAAGCCGCGGCTCTTGAACGGTTCGCGCAGCGTCTTGCGCAGGGCCTTGTTGGACGGGAAGAAGATGTGCACGCTCGCGTCGATCAACGGGGTGCTGGTTCCGTCGGCGTGTGTGATCACGAGAGCCACCCTTCGGCTGCGGCGGCAAAAGCCGGCCGCGCGAGGTCATATGATAGCCAATCTAACATTTTCGTCGGCGGTCAATCAACGGGTTTTCGGTAAGCATTTCGTTTAGTCATCGTCGCTGGTGAACGGCGTTTTGCGCGCTTCGGAGCAAGTATCGTTCTTCATTCCGGATAATACCATTCTCCGAGTTGCGGATCGACGCGGTCCGCGCGGCTCGTCGCCCCGGCGGCCGAGGCGATTGCCTAGTCCGACGGCGCGCCCACCGTCACACCCGCGGCCCGCTCGAAGGGTTTGATCACCGCGGTGAAATCGGAGTCCGGTCCCTCGTCGCGGGCGAGCGCCTCCCATAGCCGGCCGACGGTCTCGGCGACCTCGGCGGGCACGCCGAGCGCCCTCGCTTCGTCGAGATAAAGACGCACGTCCTTGAGCATCAGCCCGGTGGCGAAGCCGTAGTCGAAGGTGCGGGGCAGGATCGCGCGGGGGAACTTGTCGCGGCTCGCGCTCGTCGCACCCGATCCCGCATTGAGCACGTCGATCATCACGGCCGGGTCGAGGCCGGCCTTAACGCCCATCACGACGACTTCCGCGGTGGCGGCCAACACGTTCGCCGCCAAGATATTGTTCGCCAGCTTCATCGTCTGCGCGGCGCCGGGCTTGTCGCCGACATACACCGGGCGGCCCAGCGCTTCGAGCGCGCCTCGCACGAGGTCGAATTCGTCGCGGGGGCCCGAAACCATGAGCGCCAGCGTGCCCCTCGCGGCGCCGCCGACACCGCCGCTGACCGGGCTGTCCATCGCCACGATGTTGCGCCGCGCCAGCAGGCCGTGGATCTGCACCGCCATTTGGCTACCGACAGTGGACAAGTCGACGTAGCGCCGCACCCGCGCGCCCTCGATCACGCCCGCCGGACCGGTTGCCACCGCGAGCGACGCGCCCGGGGTGGGCAGGCTGGCCAGCACCGTCTCGGCGCGGTCGGCGACCTCCTTGACCGACGAAGCCGCGCGCGCCCCCAGCGTGACGGCGCGCTCGAGCGCCTCGCCGCGGGCGTCGAAGGCGACGACGTCGTGATTTTCCCGGATAAGCCGGGATGCCATGGGAAGCCCCATGTTTCCGAGCCCGATGAACCCGATCTCCACGTTGTGCCCCTATCCCTTATGCCGGCGATCCGCCGCGCTAGCGATCGCCACCGTCCCGGTCCAACGCCGCGAACGCCTCGCTCGCGATGCGAAAGCTGTCCACGGCGGCCGGCACGCCGGCGTAGATGGCCACCTGCAGGAAGACCTCGCGGATCTCCTCGCGGGTGACGCCGTTGGTCAGTGCCGCCTTGACGTGCGTACGCAACTCGTTGGGCCGGTTGAGCACCGAGATCATCGCCAGGTTGAGCATGCTGCGGGTCTTGCGCGGCAGTTCGTCACGGCCCCACACGGCACCCCAGCAGTATTCGGTGACCAGGTCTTGCAGGGGCCCAGTGAAGTCGTCCGCGTTGGCCAGCGCGCGATTGACGTAGTCCTCGCCCAGCACCTCAGAGCGGATTTCGAGCCCCCGCTGGTAGGTTGCGCGGTCCAATGCAGTTCTCCCTTCGGTTCGGGGCAGCGGCCCTCGAGATTGTCGTGCGGGCGGACGCCGAGGGGCCGATTGCCTGAGCGCAGTCTTGCATCGCGGGCCGCTGGGTGCGGTCTACAGTCGATGTTCGAATGGATTCGCCCGCTCGGGTTCTCGTTCGGTGGGGAGCGCGCGGAAACTCCGCGCCTGTCCAATCGTGCTGTAGCGGTTGGTGATCCGAGGTGCCGGTGCGGGGCGTGGTGATCAGGGACGTTGAGGAGAAGCGGTGACCGGAGCAAGCGCTGACATCTGGGAAGTGATGTCGACGGCTCGGACAATCCGGCGTTTCACCGATGAGCCGGTGGACGATGCGACTCTGGCGCGGTGTCTCGAGGCGGCCAGGTGGGCCCCGTCGGGCGCCAACGCGCAAGGCTGGCGATTCGTGGTGCTGCGATCGCCCGAGCAGCGTGCGGCGGTGGCGAAGGCCGCGGCCCACGCGCTGGAAGTGATCGAACCCGTCTACGGCATGAGCCGGCCCGCCGACGACGACAGCTCCCGCCGCGCCCGCACCTACCGCGCGACGTACGAATTGCACGACCGCGCCGGTGAATTCACGTCGGTCCTGTTCGCCCAGGCGCATTACCCGACGGCGTCGGAACTCCTGCTGGGCGGTTCGATCTTTCCCGCCATGCAGAACTTCCTGCTGGCCGCCCGGGCCCAGGGGCTGGGTGCCTGCCTGACCAGCTGGGCCTCGTACGGCGGTGAACGGCTGCTGCGGGAAGCCGTCGGGGTCCCTGAGGGCTGGATGATCGCCGGCCACATCGTGGTGGGGTGGCCGAAGGGCAACCACGGCCCGCTGCGCCGGCGGCCGCTGGCCGAATTCGTGAACCTCGACCGCTGGGACAACCCCGCCGACGGCCTCGTGACCGGCGGTTAGATCGCCGGCGAAAGTCCATCCGTCGCGGGCCGTTGGGTGATCCCATGACCGGATTCAGAGATTATTACTTCCACAACCGAGAATGGTATTCTCGCCGTGACAGTCACGACGAGAGGCGGCGCGGATGCTGTTGGAGTTCGATGCTGACCAGCGACTGTGGCAGGACACGGTGCGCGACGCCGTCGCGAAGCAGTGCCCGCCGTCGTTGGTGCGCAGCGTGGCCGAAAAGGGCGTCGACCCCAGCCCGTTGTGGAAATCGTATGTAGACCAGGGCTGGACCGAACTCAGCGATGCAGAAAGCGCCGTCGAGCTGGCCATCGTCCTCGAGCAGCTCGGCCACGCCACCGACCCGACCCCGTTCCTGGCCACGATGAGCCAGTTCGCGCCGCTCGCCGCGGACCGCTTCGACCCACACCAATCGGGCACCGCGGTCTATGGCGGGGTCGCCGCGCACCGCGACGCCGAGGGCTGGGTCCTGGAGGGCACGGCGCGCCACGTGCTCGACGGAGATCGCGCGGATCGGCTGGCGGTGGTGACCGATGCCGGGGTGTTCCTGGTCGAGTCCAGTCAGGTGTCGGCCCGGCGCGCTTCCGTGTTCGATCCTGTACTGCACGTCGCCGACCTGTCGTTCGCCCAGGTTCGGGTGCCCGACAGTGACCGGCTGACCGTCGACGCGGAACGCGCTCACCATTTCGCGCTGACCGGCATGGCGATCACGATGGTCGGCGCCTGCCAACGCATCCTCGACCTGGTGCTCGAGCACGTGAGTAGCCGCCAGCAGTTCGGCGTGCCGATCGGCTCTTTCCAGGCCGTGCAGCACAAGGCCGCCGACATGCACGTCGCCGTGCAGCGGGCGCGGGCGCTGGCCTACTTCGCCGCGCTGACGATCGCGGCCGACGATCCCCGTCGTCGACTGGCGGCCGCGATGGCCAAGGCATCGGCCGGCGAATGCCAGTCGCTGGTGTTCCGGCACGGCCTACAGCTGCACGGCGCAATGGGATTCACGTGGGAGAACGACCTGCAGTTCGCGCTGAAACGAGCCAAGGCGGGCGAGCTGATGCTCGGCGGCGCGGCGGAGCACCGGGCGCGGATCGCGGAGGAATACCGTGCGGCTGACTTTTGATTCCGACGTCGAGGAGTTCCGGGCGCAGTTCTCGGCGTTCCTCGACGAAAACCTTCCTCCCGCAAGCGAAACGCTCGAGCGTCCCCGGTCGGTGTCCCACATGCCGCAGTGGGCCCGGGACTGGCAGCGGCTGTTGTTCGACAACGGCTGGCTGCTGCCCAGCCAGCCGCCGGAATTCGGTGGGCGCAACGCGACGGTCATTCAGCAGTTCGTCTACCTCGAGGAACTGAGCCGCCGGCGGATCTATCACAGCTTCAACCCGCAGGGTGTGAATATCGTTGGGGCCTCGCTGTTGTCGTTCGGCAGCGACGAGCAGAAGCGGCGCTGGGCGGTGCCGATTCTGCGGGCCGAGATCACCGCTTCGCTCGGCATGAGCGAACCGAGCGCGGGCTCCGACCTGGCGTCGCTGCGCACGCGCGCGGTGCTCGATGGCGATCACTTCGTGGTCAATGGCCAGAAGGTGTGGACCTCCGGCGCCCACGACGCCGACGTCCTGCTGACGTTTGTCCGCACCAATCCAGATGCGCCGAAGCACAAGGGAATCAGCGCGCTCATCATCCCCACTGACACCCCGGGGCTGGTGCGCCGGCCGTTCCCGTCGATCTGCGGTGCCGACGATCTGGATTTCAACGAGGTGTTCTTCACCGACGTGCGGGTGCCGGCCGAGAACCTGGTCGGTGAACTCGACCAGGGGTGGCGGGTGGCCAACGGGTCGCTGGGGCACGAACGCACCATGATGTGGCTGGGTTTCGCCGATCGCCTCGAGAACATGATCGACGACTTCCATCCCAGCACCGACGTCGAACGCGACCAATACGCCAGCACCATCATGGACAAGCAGGCCCTGCGGCTGTTGGGGTCGGCGGCCCTGGCGCGCGCCGCGCGCGGCGAAGATGACGTGGCCGCGATTTCGGTGCTCAAGCTGCTGGGCTCCGAAGCCGAATTGCGTGGCATGGAACTGGCGCTGACCGCCGCGGGATCCGACGGCCTCATTCAGCCCGGACAGACGGGGCCCTACATGCATATGAACCTCGACCACTATTTCGCCAGTTGGTTCGAGCGCTACGCCCGCAGCTTCTCCGGGACCATCGCCGGCGGCACCTCCGAAATCCAGCGCAACATCATCGCCCAGCGGGTGCTCGGCCTGCCGCGAGGCTAGGCCATCACAGGGATTGCTGAGAGGCGTTGCTGGGCAAGGCGATCCGGTTCACGCCCGGGGTGTGCAGCTGGCCGGCCAGCCACGGTAACGCGGTGGAAAACGCCATGCCCGCCGTCGGCCAGTCGTGCTGTCCGGTCTGGGACACCACCGCACAGTCGATGCCGTTTGCCCGGCCCAGTCCGCACAGGGACGCGGCGGCCGCGGCCTGGTTACCGGGGTCTGCGGCGGCGGCGCGACCGGCGACGGCCATCGCGGCGGTGTCCACGGTGGTGATGTCGTGGCGCGGCGAACCGCCCGACGAGATGGCGAACCAACCGGATACCCCGGTGTAGCGGCCGTGGCGGTTGATCACCGTGGTCGGGTCGAATCTTGCCCACGCGTCGGCATCGCCGTCGAAGAGGTTGGCGATGGTTTGTTCCTTGGTCCCGCTGTTGGGCGTCAGGTCGCCCTCGATGTCGACGAACGAGCCGAACATGTCGGGGTGCATGACGGTCAGGTCCACCGCGCACGTTCCGCCCATCGACCAGCCGACGACGCCCCAGCGGGACGGGTCGGGGCTGACCCCGAAGTTCGAGACCAGGTACGGCACAACGTCTTTGGTCAGGTGGTCGGCCGCGTTGCCGCGGCTTCCGTTGACGCATTCGGTGTCGTTGTCGAACGCGCCCCCCGGGTCGACGAACACCAGCACCGGGGCGTTGCCGCCGTGCGCGGCCGCGAAGGCGTCGACGGTGTCCACCGCGCCGCCGGCGCGCACCCAGTCGGCGGGCGTGTTGACCATGCCGCCGATCATCATCACCGTCGGTAGCTGCGGCGGGGGGTAGCTGGCGAACCAGGCCGGCGGCAGGTAGACGAGTTCTTCGCGGTGCTTGAATTGCGACGCGTCGTCGGGGATCACGACCGGCACCAGGCTGCCGTGCGGCGGCTTTGAGCCCTTCGCCGCCAGCGTGGTGACCGTGGCCTTGTCGACCTGGTCGGGCAGCGGAACGGAGGTGAACTGGTTCCACGCGTTCTGGACGGTCTGGAAGTAGCCGACCCATTGGTTGAGCACGAGCAGCGAGCAGAGCAGACACAGCGGCACGGCCAGGATCGATAGCCCACGCCGCCACCACCGCGCACCGCGCCAGCCCAGGATCAGCACCGCCATGGCCGCACCGACCAGCGCGATCCAGACGTACAGCGCGTCCGGCGCCGCCGCGCTGATGCAGCGGCGCGCACCGAGCGCCGTCCCGACCCCGGCGAGGGTGGCGGCGGGCAGCCACAGCAGGCGCCAACGACGCGATCGCCACCCGGCGGCGAGTCCCAGCGTGATCGGGGCGACGATCTGGGCCGTGATCGGCACCCAGCCGTGCATCAGAGATATGTGGTTGCCCAGTAGCGACATGGCGATTCCTCCTCCCGGCTGCCAGCGATTCAGCTGCGTGAGAGAAGGATCGAACGCCGGCCTCGGCGGATCCTTGGTGGATTCTTGTGGGCGAATGTCGCCGGGCCGTTGGGCGGCGGCGTGCGCCGCTGGCGGCGTGCGCCGGCTACCTTACGTCGAGTGTGAAACCACGGCGTTGAGTGTGAAGCCACGGCGGCTGCCGTCGTGTCGTCGCGAAGAGTGCACAGTCAAGGCCGTGTATTCACACGCGACGGTCCAGGAATCAGCGACCAACTGCACGCTCGGCGGGGAGCCACCGGTTCTAGACCGGGTCGAATTTGGTAATCAGCCAGGCGCCGTTGACTCGGGTCAAAGTCACCAGCACGCTGCTGGAAGCCATCGCGGGGTCGGGATTGTCCTTGCTCGTGGTGCTCTGGTCGACGAGCACCAGCACGACGGCCGAATCCGGATGTAATTCGGCAACCGCGGCCCCCAACACCCGCGCGTTGGTTTTCAGTGACTTCTGTTTGGCCGCCGGCGCCACGATCTGTTCGGTGAACTGGTTGTAGTACGACAGGAAATCACCGGACAGGTGCGTCTTGGCGGCGGCGAAGTCTTTGTCGAGCGAGTCGGGCGAGTACGACAGCAACGCGACCGTCCCGTCGGACGCCGCAGTGGTCACCGCGCTCGCGACGCTGGCGTCGGTCTGCTTGTCGGGCCGGTACTGCTTGAAGTACAGCCACGTCGCCACGCCGCCGGAGAGCAGCAGCAGCGCAATGAGAATCACGGGAACGACTTTCACGTTGCGCCGCGCACGTGCAGCGCCGCTTTCCATGAGGCCGGCCTGTTCGGCGGAGTCGTCGGCCGTGTCGATGCTGGCCTGGTCCTCGGTCACGGAATGAACTCCACGTTGGACATCTTGTATTGCCCGCCGTCGTTTTTGACGGTCACCTTGAGCCGCCAATTGCGTGGTTGGTCTTTGGCGCCCGCGGCGTTGGTGACGTGCGACGTCGCCGCGACGAGGACCAACGCGAAATCCCCGTTGATGGATTGCACGGCCGCCGCGTTCACGGTGCCTTGGGTAACAACTTTGGACTGTTCGACGACGGTCGTGAAATCTTTTGCGCGCGCCTGGAAGTCGTCGTGGAACGGGCCGGTCGAGCTGTCGATGACCCGCTGGACGTCCTCCTTGGCCTTATTGAAGTCCATGGAAGTCAAGTTGACGACACCTTGTCTGGCTCCCGAAATGAAGTTCGCGGCGCGCTCGTTGCGCTCGGTAACTTCATGGCGGTTCCACATCATGTATCCGCTGGCCGCGACGAAGGCACAGATGAGGACGATGACTGCCGCTTTCCACGCTACGGACCACGGGGGCAGCCGCAGGCGTCGCCTGCGAGCCGGCTCGGCTTCCGCTTCCGCCTCTTCGGCGGTTTCGTCGCCGGTCTCCGTCGCGTCCGTGTTGGTCGGCTCGACGGTCTCCGTGACCTCGTCGGTCTCCGGTTCGGCGGTGTCGGTTCGGCCCTCGTCGGCTCCCGGTGCCTTTTCCGCGGCAGCGGCGTCGATCTCGGTCTCGACCTCGGCCCGGGCCAGCGCTTCACGCCGGAGGCGGGCGGCACGAGCGCGCGCGCGTGCCGCGGCGGCCAGCGCTTCGGCTTCGGCGGCCTCGGCCTCGGCCTCCTCGAGCAACGCCTGCACGTCGGCTTTCGAGTTGGCCGAATCTTTCGGCGCCTTCTTCTCCTCAGCCATGGTGCGTACTGCCCGTCGCGGTCATGATCGACCGACTCCTGTACCTCTCACGCGGCTACCATCGCACGAGCGAGAACGGCCAACTGTTGCTGCCCCCCGGTCCGCCGCCGCAGCCGGTGTCGAACGTCGAGTCGACCTGACCCGCCAGCGTCACCGGATCCCACGAGTAGACGTCATGCGAGGGAAAGAACTGGACCACGCAACGTACTCCGAAGGGGTCGTCAGCGGTCATGGTGTAGCGGCCGTTGGACAGGTGGGCGTCTGCCCGCCAGGGCGCCGCCTGCCCGTTGGGCTGCGGGGTCGCGTACACCTGCAGACATCCCGGCGCTGGCTGGACGCACGGGCTAATCGACCAAACCCAGAAGTGGCCGGGATCCCGGTTCGTATTTACGCTGTAGTTGGCAAACAGCATGTCCGCGTGGGCGATCGGCGTGACGGTCAGCGCGGCCATGGCAAGCGCAAGGCTCACTGCGAAAGTCTTCACCGTTGCGTCTCCCATCTATGCTCCCGCAATTGCCCCAAATATAGGGCGTGGTCGCGCTGAACAGACCCACTCGTAGAAATTGTGATCGGCTCAGTCGATGACCGCGGCTTCCTTACGCTCGGTGATCGGTCTGGCGAGTTCTTGCTCGTCGCAGATGCGTTGCAGCTTCTCAAGCGTTTCTTCGAGGCCGGCTCCGACCTTACGGCCAGGCGTGAAGGTGGCCGGCAGTTTGCGCATGCCCTGGATGACACCGATGGTCTCGTAATGAATGGTGCCCTCCGGGTCGCACTTGTAGTCGGGCATCCGGTCAAGCACCGCGGTGAGCATAGATTTGAACACCGTGCGCGCAACGTTCGAGCCGATACAGCGGTGCACACCCAGCCCGAAGCTGAAATGCCGGTTGCCTTTGCGGTCGAGGATGATCTGGTCCGGGTCGTGGAACACCGAGGGGTCGCGATTGGCCATCGCCCACGAAATCCACAGCCGCTCACCCTCTTTGAACCGGGTGCCGTCGAGTTCGGTGTCCTCGGAGAAGGTCCGGCCGTCTCCGGGCGCCGGGGTGAAGTAGCGCAGGAACTCCTCGGTCGCCGGGTCGAGCAGGGTCTTGCGCTCGTCGCTGAGCAGCTGTCGCTGCTCCGGATGCTCCGAAAGCCATTCCAGCGAGTGGGCGGTCAGGGCGGTCGTGGTGTCGAAGCCGCCGCCGATGACCAGGCCGAGGTTGCCCAGGATTTCCAGCTCCGGGGCGGGCTCACCGTCGATGCGCATCTCGAGCAGACCGTTGACGATTCCGGGCCGCGGGTTCGCGCGGATCTCGATCATGTTGTTGACCATGTCGAGCCCCATCTCGCGATGCATCGCGGTGACCCGCTCGATGTCGGGGGAGTGCTCGGGCGTGTACACCGCGGCGTGCACCGGCTCGCTGTACATGTTCCACTTCTTCAGCGGGATGCCCAGCATCGCCAGCGTGAACACGGCGGGCACGATGTTGGCCAGGTCGTCCACGAAGTCGATGCGGCCGCTTTCGATCTTCTCGTCGAGGCAGGCGCGCGTCACGTCGTCGATGAACGGTTCCCAGCGCTTGATCGCCGCGGGTGACAGATACGGGTTGAGCACGGTGCGGTAGGTGCGGTGTTCGGGGTCGTCCATCTCCAGGATCCCGCCGCGCACCGCGCTGACCCGGCTGGCCGTGGGGATCGAAATGCCCTTGTAGCCGCGGCGTTCGCCGTGGATGTCGTGATCGTTGGAGACGGCGGGACAGCGGGCCAACTCGAACACCTCGTGACTGCCGGCCGCGACCCAGTGGCCGCCATAGGTGTCGGTCCAGGCCATCGGGCACTTGGCGTGCATCTCTTCGGTGATCGCCTTGAACTTCGACCGGTACTCCGAGGAGTGCCGGTCGAAGTGGTACCGGTTCTTCTTGCGGTCGCTGTCATTGACGACGTCGTCGACGCTCAACGCTTGTCTCCCTATGTGTTGCCGTAGCTACGAACCCGATACCGGCTCAGGCGTCGTCGGTGATCATGATGGCCTGCTCCGGGCAGGACTGCGCGGCCTCGCGCACCTGGTCCTCGCGATCGCCGGGCACCACCTCGTCGACCGCCGACGAACTGCCGTCGATGTCGCTGAGCTGAAACGATTCCGGCGCGATCATCGCGCACAGGGTATGGCCCTGGCACCGCTGCGAATCCACCCAGACCTTCACGGGTTTTCTCCTCTCACCTGACGCTGGTTACCGGGCACCGCTGGCGAATCGCCACCGCTCAGGTGTTGCGGCCGCCGTTGACGCCCAAGATCTGACCGGTGATGTAGCCGGCTTCCTCGGACACCAGAAACGCGCATGCCGCCGCGATGTCCTCGGGGGTGCCCATCCGGCGCACCGGCGTCCGCGCGATGGTCTCGTCGATATCGCCGAGGAATCCGTTCTTCTCGGCGGCGCGCAGCATCGGGGTGTCGATGAATCCCGGCGGCACCGCGTTGACCGTAATGCCCTTGGGCCCGTACTCGAGCGCCAGCGACTTCGTCAGGCCGTTGACCGCCGACTTGGCCGCCACGTAGTGACTCATGTACGGCGCACCGGAGTGCGTGCTCGACGACGAGATGTTGACGATGCGTCCCCAGCCCGCCTCGACCATGTCGGGCAGCACCGCCTGGACGGTATGGAAGACGCCGTTGAGGTTGACGTCGATCACCCGCTGCCAGTCCTCGAACGTGATGTTGTTGAACTTCTTGAACCCGTCGAGGCCGGCGGCGTTGACCAGAACCGTCACCGGCCCGAGTTGCGCGCGGATGGCCGACAGCGCCCCATCCAGTTGCGATCGATCGGTGACGTCGGCGGTAAACGCGAAATCGGCGTCCGACGGCCGCAGGTCGATGGCGGCGACGTTCAAACCGTCGGCCCGCAGGCGTTCGACGACGGCGAGGCCGATGCCGGAACCGCCGCCGGTGACTACCGCAGTCTTCATGTCGAGGCCTCTACTCCGAAGGGGGCCATTTCAGTCACAAAGAATCTCCCTTGCAATTATGAGAACCTTACTCTCCGCGCGGAGCGGCGTGCAACATGCGCCTAACACCGCGTCCGGCCTGCGGGGAAAGGCCCTGGCCGGCAGTGTACGGCCGGTTCCGGCCCTGGTCAGCACCCCGATCTCAATCCTGAGACTTTCTTGAATTATCGAAAGGCGAATGTAAGATTCGCCGGGAGAGAGAATGAAATTATCGTGATCGCCACCACACTAGGGGGTACGGAATGCCTGCCCAGGACACGGCAGAGCCCGCCGCGCAGACCGTCGCGGATGCCGCGCCCGAGTCCCACGTCGACCGCCGTCTGTTGATCGATGGCCGGCTGGTCAGCGCGGACAGCGCGTTCCCCTCGATCAACCCCGCGACGGGCGCGGTCATCGGGCATGCGCCGGACGCCGGCGGCGAGCAGGCCCAAGCCGCGATCGCGGCGGCCCGGCGGGCGTTCGACGAGACCAGCTGGCCCACCGACGTCGAGTTGCGGATCCGCTGCCTCGACCAGTTGCATCAGGCGCTCGTCGACCACGCCGACGAGTTGCGCGACCTCACGATCGCCGAAGTGGGCGCCACCCGTGTGCTGACCCAGGGCGCCCAGCTCGATGAGCCGATCGGCATCGTGCGGTTCTACGCGGACCTGCTGCGGACCTATCAGTTCACCGAGGACCTCGGCGAAAAAGAATCGCGAGGCATGCGCCACCACCGCTGGGTGGAAAAGGAAGCCGCCGGGGTGGTCGGGGCCATCATCGCCTACAACTATCCCAACCAGCTCGCGCTGGCGAAGCTCGCCCCCGCGCTGGCCGCCGGATGCACCGTGGTGCTCAAGGGCGCCCCGGACACACCCCTGGTCACGCTGGCGCTCGGTGAGCTGATCGCCAACCACACCGACATCCCCGCCGGGGTGGTGAACGTACTCAGCTCGTCGGATCCGGCTTCCGGAGTCGCCCTGACCACCAGCCCGGACGTCGACGTCATCACCTTCACCGGATCGACCGCGGTGGGGCGCAAGATCATGGCCGCCGCGAGCGACACCGTCAAGCGCGTCTTTCTGGAGTTGGGCGGCAAGTCGGCGGCGATCGTGCTCGATGACGCCGACTTCGCCAACGCGGCCCTGTTCGCGGCGTTCAGCATGGTCACCCACGCGGGCCAAGGCTGTGCGCTCACCTCCCGGCTGCTGGTGCCCAGGTCGCACCACGACGAAATCGTCGAACTGATCGCGCAGAATTTCGCCAAGGTGCGACACGGCGATCCGGCCGACCCCAAAACGTATATGGGGCCGCTGATCAACGAGCAGCAGCGGGACAAGGTCGACGGCATGGTGCAGCGCGCCGTGGCCGCGGGGGCCACCCTGGTCACCGGCGGCAAGCGACTCGATCCCGGCTTCTTCTATGCGCCGACACTGCTGACCAACGTCGATCGCGACAGCGAGATCGCGCAGGACGAGATCTTCGGCCCGGTGCTCGTGGTGATCGCGTTCGACGACGACGACGACGCCGTGCGCATCGCCAACAACTCGATCTATGGACTGGCGGGGGCGGTGTTCAGCCGCGATCAAGAGCGCGCGCTCGCCGTCGCGCGCCGGATCCGGACCGGATCCTTCTCGATCAACGGCGGCAACTACTTCAGCGCGGACACCCCGTTCGGTGGTTTCAAGCAGTCGGGCGTGGGTCGCGAGATGGGGGTCGCCGGGCTCGAGGAGTTCCTCGAGCGCAAGACCTTCGCCGTGCCCGCCGTCTCAGGGAAAGGAGCCGGCGCATGAGGCCGCTCGAAGGCATCCGCGTCCTCGAAGTCGCGATGTACGGGTTCGTCCCGTCGGCGGGCGCGGTGCTCGCCGAATGGGGCGCCGATGTGGTCAAGGTCGAGCACGCGGTGACCGGTGACCCACAACGTGGACTGCGACAGACCGGGATGCTGCGCGTCGAAGGCGACCCCAATCCGAACATCGAGCACGCGAACCGCGGCAAGCGCAGCATCGGGCTGGACATGTCGGTGCCCGAGGGCAAGGGAGTGCTCTACGAACTGGCCCGTCGCTCCGATGTGTTCCTGACCAGTTTCCTTCCCGCTCATCGGAAGAAGTTCGGCATCGACGTCGACGACATCCGTACGGTGAATCCGAACATCGTCTACGCCCGCGGCAGCGCGCTCGGCCCGCGTGGCACCGAGTCGGAAAAGGGCGGCTACGACATGACAGCCTTCTGGTGCCGGGCCGGAACCGCCGCCACCATCACTCCCGCCGGCATGCCGGGGATGATCGCGCCGCCCGGACCGGCGTACGGCGACACCATCTCGGGCACCAACCTCGCCGGTGGCATCGCGGCGGCGCTGCTCAAACGCGAGCGCACCGGCAAACCGTCCGTCGTCGATGTGTCGCTGCTGGGCAGCGGGCTGTGGTCGATGGGACACACCGTCGCGCTGACAAAGCATTTGAACCAGCGGCTGGAAGCGCCACCGCCGGGCGTGCACGGGGCGCCCAATAACCCGCTGGTGGGCCTGTACACGACGTCCGACGGCCGCTACATCTCCTTCGTGATGATGCAGCCCACCAAGTTCTGGGCGGACGTGTGCCGCCACGTCGACCTGCCCGAGTTGGCCAATGACCCGCGTTTCGACACTGTGGAGAACATCGCCGCCCACACCTCCGACGCCGTCGAACTGCTGACCAAGGCCATCGCCGGCCGCACGCTGGCCGAGTGGAGCGAGCGCTTCGCCACCCTCTCCGGGCCGTGGGCACCCGTGCAGGACACTCTGCAAGCGGCCGAGGACGCGCAGATCCGCTCCAACGAGTACCTGGTGCGGGCGGGTGAACTCGAGCTGGTGGCAAACCCGGTACAGTTCGACGTCGCAGCGCCACAGACCGGGCCGGCCCCCGGATTCGCAGCGCAGACCGACGAGATCTTGATGGAGCTCGGCCTCGACTGGGACCGGATCATCGAACTCAAGACGGCTGGCGCCGTCACCTAGGACTGGAGCAGCACAGACATGCTTGAGCCGAGCGTCGCTTCCGTTGGGACGCAGTTGCCTTGCGCCCTTACCCCGATCGCGAAATGCGCGATAACGGTTATGCATTTTTCGCTCCGCCCGGACGCGGCATGAGTCATAATCGCCGGACGCTTCAAGACGTGGACCCCCTCGTTTTGCAGCCAACTCACTCAACAAAACGGAGGACCGGCGTGCGTGGACCAGCGACTGTCACATCGAAGGTCGATGCCGGAAATTGGCTGTCCGCTGAGCATTTCGCCCTCGTCAGCGCGCGTTTACGGCTGTCAATTCTGATGAATTTACCGCAGCCGTTGCGGCAGAACAAGACTGCCGGTCTCGTAGCGTGGAAAGGGTCTGACGGCGATGGCAACTAAGGGCGCCGACCACTGGTCAGCGGGATTGCCACAGCTGAAACTCAAATGGGACTTCTCCGGGCCCATGCATGCCGTCGGCGCCTTGTTCGCGATGTCGGCCGATGCGGTCAAGTTCCTGTTCCGCCGGCCCTTCCAGTGGCGGGAGTTCTTGGAGCAGTCCTGGTTTGTCGCGCGGGTGTCGCTGGCTCCCACCTTGCTGGTAGCCATCCCGTTCACCGTTCTCGTCAGCTTCACGCTCAATATCCTGCTGCGCGAACTGGGCGCGGCGGACCTCTCCGGTGCGGGCGCCGCGTTTGGCGCGGTCACCCAGCTCGGCCCGCTGGTCACGGTTTTGATCGTTGCGGGTGCCGGCGCGACCGCAATGTGCGCGGACCTTGGCGCGCGAACGATTCGCGAAGAGATCGACGCGATGGAGGTGCTGGGCATCAACCCGGTGCAACGGTTGGTCACGCCGCGCATGCTGGCGTCGGGATTGGTCGCCTTTTTGCTCAACAGCCTGGTAGTCATCATCGGAGTTCTTGGCGGTTACGTCTTTTCGGTGTTTGTGCAAGACGTCAATCCCGGCGCGTTCGCCGCAGGTATCACGCTGCTCACCGGTGTGCCCGAGGTGATCATTTCGTGCGTCAAGGCAGCGCTTTTCGGTCTCATCGCCGGATTGGTCGCCTGCTATCGGGGCCTGTCGATCACCGGCGGTGGCGCGAAGGCCGTCGGCAACGCGGTCAACGAAACCGTCGTCTACGCCTTCATGTCGCTGTTCGTCGTTAACGTGGTCGTCACCGCAATCGGCATCAAGATGACGGCGAAGTAGGGCTGCCATGACGCTGAGAGCCGCATATCCGCGCTTTACCCGCCAACTCGAGAGGCCGGTCGCCCTGATGGGCCGGATCGGCGACCACACCGTGTTCTACGGCAAGGCACTCGCCGGGGTGCCCTTCGCCGCCACCCGCTACACGCGCGAAGTCGTGCGACTGGTCGCCGAAATCAGCATGGGCGCGGGCACTTTGGCGATGATCGGCGGGACCGTCGTGATCGTCGGCTTCCTGACGCTGGCGGCGGGTGGCACCCTGGCCATCCAGGGTTACACCTCGCTGGGCAATATCGGCATCGAGGCGCTGACGGGCTTCCTGTCCGCGTTCATCAACGTGCGCATCGCGGCCCCGGTGGTCGCAGGGATCGGCCTGGCGGCCACCTTCGGCGCCGGGGTGACCGCTCAGCTGGGTGCCATGCGGATCAACGAAGAAGTGGATGCGCTGGAGAGCATGGCCATTCGCCCGGTCGCCTATTTGGTGAGCACCAGGATCCTGGCGGGAATGATGGCTATCACGCCGCTGTACAGCATCGCGGTCATCCTGTCGTTTGTAGCCAGCCAGTTCACCACGACGTTCCTACTCGGACAATCGCAGGGCTTGTACCAGCACTACTTCAACACGTTCCTGAACCCGATCGACTTGCTGTGGTCGTTCCTGCAGGCCATCCTGATGGCGCTCACCATCCTGCTGATCCACACCTATTACGGCTATTTCGCCTCGGGGGGGCCGGCCGGGGTCGGCAACGCCACCGGCAACGCGGTGCGCACCTCGCTCATCGTCGTGGTGTCCGTGACGCTGTTGGTGTCGCTTTCAATCTACGGTACGAACGGCAACTTCAACCTGTCCGGTTAGCAGAGGAGGTGAAACGGGAGTGACTCAGAATGTGCCAGCTGGCCAAGGCAAGATCCTAGCCCCGCCTGCGCCCGCGAGTCATGTCCGGCCCGCCGGGCGAAGCTATGTGGCTCCCCTGCTCGGGCTGGCGACCGTCCTCATCATCGGCTTGATTTTCGCCGTGGCGGTGGGTCTATTTCAGGGCTCCTTCACCGAAACCGTGCCGGTGACCGTGATTTCGCAGCGCGCCGGCCTGGTGATGAACCCCGACGCCAAGGTCAAGCTGCGCGGCGTGCAGGTGGGCAAGGTCACCTCGATCGAGGCGCTGCCCGACGGCGAAGCGGCGATTCACTTGGCTATGGACCCGTCACAGATGCGCTTCATTCCCGGCAACGTGCTCGTCAACATCGCCTCATCGACGGTCTTCGGCGCGAAGTCCGTCGAATTGGTGCCGCCGGAACAACCCTCGGCGCAGCGGCTCCGTGCCGGCCAGACGCTGCAGGGCCAGCACGTCATGGTCGAAATCAACACGGTGTTCCAGCAATTGGTTTCGGTGTTGTCACACATCGACCCGCCGAAGCTCAACGAGTCATTGGGTGCATTGGCACAGGCGTTCAGTGGGCGGGGACCACAGCTTGGCCAGTCGCTGAGCGACCTGGATTCGTTCCTGGCCAGGTTGGAGCCAAGCCTTCCCGCATTCCGTCATGACCTCGCGGTCTTACCGGCTGTGTCCAACGCCTATGCCGACGCGGCACCCGACTTGATCAAAACCGCCGCCAACGCGACCCGAATCAGCAAGACGATCGTCGAAGAGCAGCACAACCTGGATGCTTTGCTGATCAGTGCGATCGGCTTGGCGGACATCGGCAACGACGTGCTGTCGACGAACCGCCAACCGCTGACGGACGTGATGCATCTGCTCGTGCCCACCACCGATTTGACCAACGAGTACGGTCCGGCACTCACCTGCGCTTTCGGCGGAATTTTACACATAGCGCACGGGGCGCCCTTGTCGGAACCCAGCATCAACATCTCGGCGAGTATCACGTGGGGCGCCGAACGTTACCGGTATCCGACGAACCTGCCCAAGGTCGCCGCGACGGGCGGCCCGCAATGCGTGGGTCTGCCGGTGCTGCCGTTCAATACGTCCCCACCGCAGCTGATTGCCGACATCGGCGCCAATCCGGTGAACTACGGCAACCCACAGCTGTTGATCAACTCCGATCTCCTCAAGCAGCTGTTGTACGGGCCGATCGCCGGCCCACCACGCAACTCCGCGCAGATCGGAGAACCTGGATGAGAACGCGCGCAACGCTGGTCAAGTTCACGATCTTCGCGGTCGTGATGGCGATGCTCACGGCCTTCTTGTTTTTCATCTTCGGCCAGTACCGCACGGGTGCGACAACCAAATATTCGGCGGTGTTCACCGACGTCTCGCGTCTGAAGCCAGGCCAGTCGGTGCGGGTCGCCGGGATCAGAGTGGGCACGGTCGATAGCGTGTCGCTGCAGTCGGACAAGAAAGTCGTGGTGAAATTCGACGCCGACCGCGCCGTCGTCCTCACTGAGGGCACTAGGGCGGCGGTCCGCTACCTCAACCTGGTCGGCGATCGCTACCTCGAACTCGTCGATGGTCCGGGCTCGACCAAGCATCTGCCTGCCGGCGGTCAGATCCCGGTCAGCCGCACCGCGCCGGCGCTGGATCTCGATCTGCTGCTCGGCGGACTCAAACCAGTTACCCAGGGCCTGAACGCGCGCGATGTCAATGCGATGACATCGGGTTTGTTGCAGGTATTCCAGGGGCAGGGCGGGACTCTCGACTCGCTGTTCGCCAAGACGACGTCGTTTTCCAATGCCTTGTCCGACAACGATCAAACCGTGCAGCAGCTGATCGACAACCTCAACATCGTGATCGGCACGATCGCCAAGGACGGCAAACAGTTCTCCGGCGCGATCGACCGCCTCGAGCAGCTTGTCAGCGGCCTGTCGGGTGACCGCGACACGATCGGGACCGCCATCGACGCCCTGGACAAGGGAACCGCCTCGTTGGCGGACCTGCTGGCCGAGGCGCGGCCGCCGCTGTCCGGCACCATAGCCCAGTTGAATAGGCTGGCGCCGATACTCGACGGCGACAAGGACCGCATCGACGCCGCACTCGGCAAAGCGCCACAGAACTACCGCAAACTGGTCCGACTCGGCGTGAACGGCGCCACCGTCCCGTACTACCTCTGCCAGTTCGGGCTTCGTGGTACCGACCTCTCGGGTAAGACCGTGCGCGCCAATATTTATCGGTCAGATGCAGGAAGGTGCACGGAACCCTAATGCTCAAGTATCGCGGAGCAGGGCTCGTCAAGCCCGGACTCATCGGCGTCGTAATGGCGGTGATGGTCATCCTGGTGGGCCTGTCACCCGACCGGTTCATCGCCTGGGCGACGATGGTCCGCTACCAGGCGCTGTTCACCGAAGCCGGCGGCCTTGTGACAGGCAACCCCGTGATCGTGTCGGGGATAAAGGTCGGCACGGTGTCGGACGTGAAGCTGCGCCACGGTGATGCCCTGGTGACGTTCGCGATGAAGGCCAACATTCTGCTCGGCTCCGAGACTTCCGCGCACATCCGCACCGGCACACTGCTGGGCGAGCGGATGCTGACGGTGGAATCTGCCGGCAGCGGCGCGATGCATCCAATGACTCTGATACCCGTCTCGCGCACGTCTTCGCCTTACTCGCTGACCGAAGCGGTCAGCGACCTGACGTCGGACACGGCCGGAACCAACACCACGGCGCTGAATCAGTCGTTAGACACGCTGGCAGCGACACTCGACCAGATTGCCCCCCAAATGGGGCCGGCCTTCGATGCACTCACCCGGTTATCGCGAACCCTCAACAGTCGCAACAAAAGCCTGGGTGAGTTATTCAAGAGCGCCGGCGATGTCACGGGGATACTTTCAGAGCGCAGCATGCAGGTCAACAAGCTCATCCTCAACTCCGATTCTTTGCTCCAAGTGCTGGTCGCGCGCCGGCAAGAGATTGTGGATCTGCTGGCCAGCACCTCGGTGGTGGCCAAACAGCTGACAGCGTTGGTGCACGAGAACGAAAGCGCCTTGGCGCCGACGCTGGAGCGGCTGAACCGGGTGACCGGAGTGTTGGAGAAGAACCGCGACAACATCGGCAAAGCGCTGCCAGGTCTCGCCAAATTCGAAATCACGGTCGGTGAGGCCATCTCCGGTATGTACGCCTACCAGGCGTTCGCCCCGAACTTCCTTGTCCCGCAACTCTTCCAGGAGTTGATCGACTATCTCTGGGGATTCCGAACTTTCGATACAACGAAGGGCCCCGGCTTCCCATCGCCGGTACCTCGGGCGCTGACGCCTTGGCCGTACAACTCCATTCCGCAGTGCCCTGGCTGCACGTTGGGCGGACGGATCGGAGGATCACAGTGACCTCCCGGATATCCCGGATCCCGCGCAGCCGACTGGCGGTCGTGACGGCGGTCGCCTTTCTCGCGCTGATCGTTGCCGGCGCCGCCGTGGTCGTCCGCAACACGTTCTTCGGACCACGGACGGTCACCGCCTACTTCACCACCGCCACCGCCATTTATCCGCATGACGAGGTGCGGGTTTCGGGTGTCAAAGTAGGCAGCATCAAATCCATCCAGCCCCAAGGCACACAGACCAAAATGGTCTTCAAGATCGACCGCGGCGTGCCCATTCCGGCGGACGCGAAGGCGGTGATCGTCGCCCCGAATCTGGTGGCGGCCCGCTACGTCCAGCTTTCACCGGCCTACCGCGACAGCGGGCCGGTCATGCGCGACGGGGCGGTTATCCCGGTGGAACGGACCGCGGTGCCGGTCGAGTGGGACGAGGTCAAAACCCAGTTGATGCGGCTGGCAACGGATTTGGGACCCAAGAGCGGAGTCTCGAGCACATCTGTGGGCCGGTTCATCGACAGCGCCGCCAACGCGCTCGACGGCAACGGCGACAAGCTGCGCCAAACACTCGCTCAGCTGTCGGGGACGGGCAGGATCCTCGCCAACGGCAGCGGCAATATCGTCGACATCATCAAGAACCTGCAGACCTTCGTCGGCGCGCTGCGCGACAGCAACGTGCAGATCGAGCATTTCAACGGCCGCCTGGCTACGCTCACCAGCGTGGTCAATGACAGCAAATCCGACCTCGATGCGGCGCTGACCGATCTGTCGACCGCAGTCGGCGAGGTGCGGCGATTCGTCGCCGGGACCCGCAACCAGACCAGCGAGCAGATCGCCCGGTTGGCCGATGTCACCCAGAACTTGGTCGATCACCACATGGCTCTGGAGAACATTCTGCACACTTCGCCGAACGCATTCGGCAACTTCTTCAACGACTACAACGCCGACACCGGAACCATCGTGGGCGGGTTCGGGCTCATGAACATGGCGAATCCCACCTGGGGCGGTCAGGTTCTGCTTTCCGTACCGGGCTGCACGCAAATCGGCGCCATCGAGAACATCACCGCGGTCGAATCGGGCAAGTTGTGCTCGCTGTTCCTCGGTCCCGGATTGCGGCAGACCAGTTGGAACAACTCGCCGATTCCGCTGAACCCGTTCATACAAAAGTCGGTTGACCCGGGCAGGGTTCTCTATACCGAACCGCGTCTGGCGCCCGGCGGCGAGGGCCCGAAGCCCGCAGCACCCGAGATCCCGCCCGAGGTGTCGGCCTACACCGGCCTGCCGGGTGATCCGGTGGGACCGCCCGGGGCGGTGCCACCGGAGCGCATACCGGGCGCGGCGATGCCGCTGCCGCCGCCTCCCTCGACGCCGGTGCCACCACCGCCGGCGCCGAACGTGTCGGGCATGCTGCTGCCAGACGAAGGGCCAGAGCGATGATCGCGCGGGTAGCGGCCCTGCGACGATGCGGGCCCTCGGCCCGAGGAGGAGCCGGGCCATCAGGATTCGCTCGTCGGGTGTTTGCCATCGGCTGTTGCGTGGTGGTGACGTCGACAGGATGCGCATTCCACGGCCTGAATTCACTACCGCTGCCCGGTGCGGTCGGGCGCGGGCCGGGGGCCAACATCTACCATGTCGAACTCCCGAATGTCGGTACGATGGAGTCAAATTCGCCGGTGATGATCGACGACGTCGTCGTCGGCAGCGTGGGTGCGATGAGGGTGCAAGGCTGGCACGCCGACATCGAGATCTCGGTCAAGCGCGACGTGGTGGTCCCCGCCAACGTGGTAGCCACCGTCGGTCAGACCAGCTTGCTGGGCTCGATGCATGTGGAGCTCAATACGCCGCTGGGTCAGTCCGGAAGCGGACGGCTTCAGCCGGGCGCCACCATCCCGCTCAGCCGGGCATCGGCCTACCCTTCAACAGAGCAGACGCTGTCGTCGTTGGGCGCGGTCGTCAACGGCGGTGGGCTGGGACAGATCGGGGAGGTCATTCATAACTTCTCGGCCGCGCTTTCCGGGCACGAGGGTGCGCTGCGCGATCTGATCACTCGGCTCGACACGTTTGTGGGAACACTGGACGACCAGCGGGACGACATCGTCGCCTCCATACAGGCACTGAATCGGCTGTCGGCAACCTTCGCCGACCAACGCGACGTCGTGAGCGATGCGCTGCGCAAGATACCGCCGGCGCTCGAGGTGTTGATCAAGGAGCGGCCGCGTCTGACGTCCGCCCTAGATCATCTTCGCATTTTCAGCCGCACCGCCACCCGGCTGGTCAACGACGCCCAGGGCGACCTGGTCAAGAACCTCAAAAACTTGGAGCCGACCATCAAAGCGCTCGCCGATGTCGGACCGGAATTCGGCGCGGCCGTCGCGGCGTCGTTCGTGTTCCCTTTCACCCAGAACTTCGTCGACCGAGCGGTTCGAGGTGACTACTTCAACCTGCATTTCGATTTCGATCTGACGATTCCACGGCTCAAGAAGGGATTGATGCTGGGAACCCACTGGGGGCAGCTGGATATGCCCGTGCCGCCGGTGCCCGGGGACCCGTATCGCTTGAATTACACGCTTGATCCGCTGCATAACCCGCTGAGGCCACCGTGGGTCGATCCCAATGCACTACCGCTGCCGCCGCCGCCGGGTGCGCCACCGGGACCGGGAAATTATGGGCCACTGCCCGGGCCGCCGCCTGCCGCGGCTCCGTTGCCCGGTCCGCCGCCTGCCGAGGCGCCGCTGCCCGACGCGGGCCTCAATCAAACACCGCAGCCCGCAGTGACGCCGCCGACGGGATCGGGTGGATAGATGCTGACTCGCTTCGTTCGAATTCAGCTGGCGGTCTTCGCGATCGCGGGAACCATCGGCGTGATCTCGATGGTCCTGTTCTACATCCAAGCGCCGACGCTGCTGGGCATCGGCCGGATGACGGTGACGCTGGAGCTGCCGGCAACCGGCGGCCTGTACCGGTTTTCCAACGTGACCTACCGGGGGGTTCAGCTCGGCAAGGTCACCTCGGTCGGTTTGACGCCGACCGGCGCGAAAGCGACGCTGTCGCTGAGCACTTCACCCAAGGTCCCCGCGGACCTGACGGCGCACGTGCTCAGTGTCTCCGCGGTGGGTGAACAATACGTGGACCTGCGGCCCAAAACCGATAAGCCGCCCTACCTGCGCGACGGCTCCGTTATCGCCTTGCGCGACACGACAATTCCGCAGCCGGTCGCCCCAATGCTCGAGCAGGTCAACGCCTTGGTCCAAAGCATCCCGAAGACCAAACTTGGCCAATTGCTCGACGAGTCCTTCGAGGGCTTCAACGGTTCCGGTTACGACCTGGGATCACTGATCGATTCCTCGAAGACGCTGTCCCGCGACGCCAACGGCGTCGTCGATCGTACCAAGGCCCTCACCGAAGACACCGGCCCGCTCCTGGACACCCAGGCGCGGACCACCGATTCGATCAGAACGTGGGCGCGCAGCTTCGCTGGCATCTCGGATACGCTGGTGAACAACGATTCTCACTTCCGCACCATCCTGCAGAAGGGCCCTGACACCGCGAACGAAGCATCTCGGCTTCTGGAACAAATCAAACCGACGCTGCCTGTGTTGCTGGCCAACCTGACCACCATCGGACAGATCGGCGTCACCTACCACCCTTCGATCGAGCAGCTGTTGGTGTTGTTGCCGTCGGGCGTCGCCGCCGAGCAGGCCGCTCAGGGTGAAAACCATCCCGATGGCAGGGCTTACGGCGACTTCGCGGCCACGGTCGATGATCCGCCCATTTGCACGGTCGGCTTCATGCCACCCAACACCTGGCGATCCCCGGACGACCTGTCCGACATCGACACACCCGACGGGTTGTATTGCAAACTCCCGCAGGATTCACCGATCGGGGTGCGCGGTGCCCGCAACTACCCTTGCATGGGCCACCCGGGCAAGCGCGCGCCGACCGTCGAAATCTGCAACAGTGACAAGCCGTACATGCCGTTGGCGATGCGTCAGCACACCCTTGGTCCCTATCCGCTGGATCCGAATCTGATAGCCCAGGGCGTCCCGCCCGATGACCGGATCACCGCCAACGACAGGATTTTCGGCCCGGTCGAGGGAACGCCGCTGCCACCGGGGGCTGTGCCGCGCGGCGCCCCCGCGGGACCGCGGGGAGAAAATCCGCCACCGGGCACCGTGGGAGCGGCTGTGCCCCCCGTGCCGTCGTCGGGACCGCCGGCGCTGGCGCCGATGTCGAGAATGTCGGCGGACCTTCCGGCCTTTGCGCCACTCGATGTCCCTGCGGCCGGAGAGCTTCCCCCGCCGCCCGCCGCGCCGGCGCCGCCTCCAGCCCCTCCCGTATCACCCGATGCCGCACCGGCCGACCCCGCGCCGGCCGACACACCCGGCGGCGGAGGACCCCAGGCCGCGCCAAGCTCGTTCGAGGCCAACGCATCTAAGCGTGCGCCGTCGGTCGTGGTGGCCAAGTACGATCCGCGCACCGGTCGCTATGTCGGTCCGGACGGGAAGTTGTACCAGCAGTCAGATCTCGTCGCTCCGAAGACGCCCAGGACGTGGAAGGATATGCTGCCCATCTGAATCCGCGCTACGGCGAAGGGGCCGAGGGGGGCGATGAGGCTACGAGGGCTTGGTCAGGAGAGCTGATCGAGGCGCAACGGCATGGTGATGTCAAGCCAGTTGTTTTGCCCGCACGCGCCGCTGGGGCCGACCGTCTTGTCCTTGCCCGACAGGACCGGCGACCCGATTTGGAACCCGCCGTTGTCGTTCACCGGGTAGAAGAAGAAGGTCTGTATTCCGGGAAACGCGGTACCGTCCTCGCACCGCTCCCAGTTCGGCACTTCGCGCCTGACCTTCCACATCTCTCCATCCTTCATATAGAGGGGCGCGCTCCATCCCTGGTCGCTCGTCACCGTGCCATGGCATTCCAGGGTCGAGTCGCACGTGGAGCTGATGGTCCATGCCTGGTAGACCGTCGGTTCGCCGAAATACTGATCATTTCGCTGAGCCCAATCGCCAATGGACGTGACGCGGTAGGTCCCGTTGATGGCCACGTCTTCCTTGGTTATGGCCCGGGCCGCGGGTGCAGTGCTCACACCGCCGAAAGCAGTGGCAGCAACCAGCGTTGCGGTGGTGAGTGCTTTTGCTGAACGCATCAGGTGCTCCTCGAAGCGCGTAATCCGAGAGTGCCTATGGGGCGCCTTTTCGCCGTCGGTTGCGGCGTTCTCGAGCGATGACGTTACACCGCTTCGGCCTGCCGGGTAACGGTTGGGACAAGATCTCCCACGCTCATCCGGATGGATCGAATTTCGAAATCAGCCAGGAACCATCGACTTTTCTCAGCGTGACCGAGACGCTGCTCTGCGTGTTCTCGGGATCCTTCTTTTGCGCGCTTTTTGTGGTCTGGTCGACGAAAACCAGCACGACGGCCGAGTCGGCATGCAATTCCGAGACTGCGGCCCGAATCACCTTGGCGGACGCCGTCAATTGGCCCTTCTCCGCGGTTGGCGCGACGACATCGTCGCTGAATTTACTGTAATAGGTCAGAATATCGCCGGTGAGATGTGATTTCGCGTTGGCGAAATCGCGGTTCAAATGGTCGTAGGAATACGACAAGACCGCCACAGCGCCATCTGACGCCGCCTGGACTGCCCGGCGCGCCGCGGCATCGCCGACTTGCTGATCCGGCCGGTACAGGGTGAAGTACACGCCCGCAGAGACTCCCACGGCCGCGGTGAGCAACGTTGTCGCGACGATCAAACGCCACCTCGCCAAGTACCGGCTGCCGCGGCGGCGAATCGCGGCCAGCCGGCGCGAGCCTGCCGGGCTCTCACCAGCGGGTGTGAGGGCGTTGTCGTCGGCGGGTGAAGCCTGGACTCCGTCAATCGTTTCGGTGCCGTCGGGCGGCGAGCCGTCTTCGGCAGTCATCGCAGGAAATCAACCTTCGACATCTTGAGCTGTCCGTCGTCACGATCCATGTTGACGGCGAGCCGAAACAAGGCCGGCGGCGGTTTCGCGTTATCCGGCCCGATGGGATCGGTTTTCGCCGCCACAAGCACGACTCCCGAGTTGTCGCTCAACGACTGGACGGCGACACCTTCGATGGTGACCTTGGTGCCGACCTTCGTCTCCTGGGCCTTATTCACTATCAGAGTCGACAGCACGGCTAGCTGATTCTTCTGGTCGCCCGTGGAGGCATCGATCGAGCGTTGGACGTCCTCCTTGGCATGAGCGGGGTCGATCGACATGAAAGCCGTGATCCCTTGCCGGGCGGCGGCGCTGAATTCCGCGGCCAACTTGCGATTGTGCACCGCAATGTGGTGCTGCCACAACATGTAACCGCTCGCGGCGAGAGAGGCCGCGAAGAGCAGCGAGCCGCCGACGGCCGCCACTGCTTTCCTCTTTGGGCGCCGCAACCAGCGTGGCCGCGACGGCCGCGAGAGCCGTAGCCGTTTCCGAGTCTTCGCGGGGGGCTGCTCGATATCCGGGGAAGCGCCGTCCTCGTCGTCCACGCCCCCGTTTTCGGCGGCCCGGCGCAGTTTTGCGAGGCGTTCTCGAGCCGCCGCCGCGCGCGCTTCCGCCGCGGCGACTTCGTCGTCTGCGTCCGCTTTCGGCACGGGCGCTGCGATGTCCGCCTCAACCCCACGTTGGGCGGGATCGATCGCTTCCGCCGCGTCATCACGTGGGCCGGCGGCGGGCCCCTCCGGATCGTGCACGGAGAAGCAGCTTATCACTGGGGTCCGGGCTCAAAGCCGTCGTCGGTCGGCTGCCTTCCCGGCCCTTACATGCGGAAATAGTCGCCCGCAGGGGATCGGGCCGGGGTGACGTTCGGGAAGGCGTCCCCCCGGCCGCGGTCCGGCCCCGCTGATCGTCTCCAACCAGGAGAATTTTCTTTCCAGGTGTGGCAGAGTGATCGGGTGCGATCAATCGTGGCTCTGGTTGCCGCGTTGCTCGGCGCCGGGGTCCTGGCGGCGCCGCCAGCCTCGGCGGGGCCGACCGTCTGCGACTACCCAGCTTGCACCCCGGGCATCATGCCCCATCAGGTTCTGGGTGCGCCGTGTGACAACACCACCTATTACGCCTTCGGTGTCGCCGACGGATACGTGTCCTTCGCCTCGGAGCCCGGCCGGCTGATGTTCTGCGGCTCGCCGAGGCGATACCAGCCTCGCTGGTTCCGCTCGCCGCCGATGGCGGGGGTCAAGGACGAAAACTCCGACTGCACGAACTATTTGAACTACGTCGCGCAGGCCCCCGATGGTCTGTTCCTGATCTGTATCGCCCACGACGGCATCTCGAGCTGGGTCCGCGCCGACACGTAGCCGCCGCGCTCAGTCGCGCAATGTGCGGGGCAGACCGAGCAGGCGGCGGCTCAAATCGGTAACCCGATCGAGCAGGGTCTCGTCGTCGATGTCGGCCACCAGCGGATGCATGACCGCGGTGCTGAGCGCGCCGGAGAACATGGCGGCCTCCACCCGCCCGTCGAGGCCCGCGTCGCTCAGCAGCACCTGGTACAGACGGTCCATGAAACGCTGAAACGGCTTGTGCTCGGCCAGCAACCGGACGACGACGGGATCGAATTGCAGCGTTCGCACCAGCCGGCGGTCGCGAACCGCCATCTCAATCACGCCCACCAACAACGCATCTCGCGCCTGCGGGCCGTTGTCGTATGCTTCGGCCGCCTCGAGGGCGGGCTCAAGGCGGCCCAGTTCGCGTTCGGTCACGGCGATGACGATCTGCTCTTTGGTCCGAAATTGATGGTAGACAGCAGCTTTCGTGATGCCGACGGCGTCGGCGATCATCTGCAGCGACGTACCGCTGACGCCGTGGGTGGCGAACAGATCCAGCGCGGCATCGAGTACCCGCGTGCGGGCCGGACTGTGCTCGATGAGCCAGAATTGCTCACCGATGTCCGGCTGCCGTGCTGTTCCCACGCACCGAGAGTAGACGACGCTATTGACCCTGGCTAGCCGATCGGCTAGCTTCGCTCACTAGCCGGGTTGCAACGGCGATTTCGTGCGGGAAGGAGTGCCGATGTCCGACGTCGGCGGAAACGATGCGAGCGGTAGCCAATCGGCGCGAACCGCCCGGCGGCGGACCGATGGCGAGCTGATTCTGCTCTGGACGTTGCCGGCGGCGCTGATCCTGTGGATCGCGTCCTTCTTCCTGTTTCCCGGGTTCAACCCGCCGATGTCACCCACCATGCCGGCCGAACAGGTGGCCGCGTTCTACCGCGATCCGGCGCATATCCCGCAAATCCGTTCCAGCATGATCCTGTTCAACTGGTTCGGCGTGTGCCTCGTGCCGATCCTGGCCCTGATTGTGCTGCAGATCCGCCGCATGGCGCATCAGACGCCGATCTTCTCCTACGCGATGCTCGGGTGTGCGGCCGGCGGTCCGACGCTGTTTCTCGTCGCCAACGTCTGCTGGCTGCTGGCCGCGTTTCGACCCGAGCGCAGCCCCGAGCTGACTCAATTGCTCAACGACCTCGGCTGGATCACCTTCACCATCCTGGTGCCGTTTCTCATCGGGCAGTGTGTAATCCTGGCGTTGGCAATCTATTTCGATGATCCGTACCGCCCCGTGTTCGCCCGTTGGGTGGCGCACTTCAATCTTGTGGTGGCGGCCGCGCTGGTGCCGGCATCGTTCGTCGGTGTGTCGTTGACCGGCCCGCTCGCCTGGGACGGCGTGCTGTCGTTCTGGGTGAAAAACGCCGCCATCGCCTTCTGGATCATCGTGATGGGCGTTGTCCTGGGCCGCGCCGTCTATCGTGATCGGACCGAAAGCCGCGGCTGCTCAGGCGAATCGGCTCCCGCATGAGCGCGGTGATCACGCCGTCGACGTCCCCGGCGGGCCCCCTGCATCGCCGAATCGGCTGGCACCTGCGGCGCGACCGCAAGCGAGAACTGTGGCTGGCGTGGGGGGTGCTCATGGTGTTCTATGGCCTCTTCTTCCCCATGTTCTTCATCGTGGCCCAGGTCCAGCCGCCACCGGAACCGACCTGGGACCTTGCGACGCAGGTCCACTGGTTCGCCGAACGTCGCCTCGGCATTCCCGTCGGCTTCGGCATTATCTTCGCCATCAGCGGCATGATCGCGGTCAACAACGCCCTCATCGCGTATTCGATGCGGCGCATGTCGGTCAGCCGTGCGTTCGCTTACTCGTATCTGCTCATCTACTCGCTCAGCGCGGTTCCCGGCATGCTGCTGCTCAACATCGCGCTGATCGTCGGCACGCTGCGCCCGGACCGCGACCCCCGGGCGATCGGTTGGCTGTATGACTTCGCGTTCCTGTCATTCGACGGGACGATGGGGGTGTTTCTGATCGGCTCGCTGATCTGGATGGTGGCGATCCTGCTCGACCGGAACAGGGTGTTCCCCAAGTGGTTCGGGTATCTCAACCTGTGCAACGCGCTGACCGAGGTCGTCGTGGCACCCTGCTGGATCTTCCGACGCGGCGTGTTCGCCTGGGATGGCGAGATCGCGTGGTGGCTGGACATGGTCGTGTTCGGCATCTACCAAGTCACCTTCATCGTCATGCTGTTTCAGATGATCCGCCGCGAAGACTTCGGGACCGGGGTACTGCCGGACCTGCCGCCCAAGAGGGCGGCGGCGCGGTGACCGGCCTGGCCGGCAGGCCCGCCCGTGCGAGGGCCGTGCCGGGACAACCCGACATGTGGGCCTTTGTCTTGTTCGAGACCCTGGTCTTCACAGCGTATTTCGGCTTCTACCTGTTCTCGCGAGGCCGCAATCCCGAGCTATTCCTGCAGTCGCAGGCCGCACTCGATCTGCGCGTCGGTGTCTTCAACACGTTGGTCTTGTTGCTCAGCTCATGGTCGGTGGCGCGCTGTGTCCAGTCGGCCCGCGCCGGCGCGTACCGGGCAGCCCTCCGCGACGTCTTCATCACGGCGGCGTTCGCCGCAGCGTTTTTGTCTTTCAAGGTGTTTGAGTGGGCGCGACTGGTCCACGGCGGACACGGCGTCGACAGCAACGACTTCTTCATGTTCTATTTCTTCCTCACCGGCATCCACTTCGTGCACCTGTTGATCGGCTTCGTCGTCCTTGGCGTCATCGTCTATCAACTTCGGAGCCCGGCGCGTCGTTCGCAGGAACTTGTCGAAACCTGCGCAACGTATTGGCACACCGTCGATTTCCTCTGGGTGCTCATTTTCGCGCTGCTCTACGTGGTGAGGTGAGCCAGTGAAATTCAACAAAAGACTGCTGTTCGTCTGGGTGATCCTGGCCGCGCTGACGCTGGCTTATCTGTGGATAGATCACACCGCCGGCGGGCTGCTGAAGTCCAGCGCCGTGGTCACGTCGAGCGTCATCGTCATCGCACTGGTCAAGGTGCGCATCATCTTTCGCGAATTCATGGAGGTGCGAGACGCCCCGGCACTGCTGTGCCGACTCACCGACGCGTGGGTGGTGCTGATCGCCGTCGTCCTGCTCGGCAGTTACTTCGTCGGGCTGCAGGCCCGGTAGCGCTCGCGCGCGACGAGTTCCTAGGCGACCGGCGCGATCGCGTCGGCGGTGGTGAACGTCAGGTGCAGTTCGCTCAGGCCCCGCAGAATGTACGTCGGCTCGTAGGTGTAACGACGCTCGGTGGCCGGCCCGTGATGGGCCTCGTCGATCTCGATGTGCGGCATGCGGTCCAGGATCCGCTCGATCGAGACACGGCCCTCGACGCGGGCGAGCGGGCCCCCTGGGCAGGAGTGCACACCGCGCGCGAACGCCATGTGCTCGCGGACGTTCTTGCGGCGCAGGTCGAACTCGTGCGGGTTGTCGAACCGCCGCGGGTCGCGGTTGGCGGCGCCCGGCAGGATCATGACCACGGTGCCGGCGGGGATGTCGACACCACCGATGCTGGTGGCCTTGCGGGCCAGGCGTGAGTCGCTCTTCACCGGGCTGTCCATCCGCAGCGACTCCTCGATGAAGCCGGGAATCAGGCTGCGGTCGTCACGCAACTGTTGCTGGATGTCCGGCCGGTCACCGAGCACCTGCAGGGCGGCGCTGAGCAGCTTGGCCGTGGTTTCCTGGCCGGCGGCAAAGAGGAACGTCGCCGAGCGCACCACCTCGATCACCGGGGGTGTCGACCCGTCCGGATACTTCGCTTCCGCCAGGAAGGTCAGCACGTCACCGCGGGGCTCGCGGCGACGATCCTCGATGTAGTTACAGAACTTGTCGTCGAGCCACTCGAGGGGGTTGATGCCCACCGACTCGTGGTCCAGGGCGCCCACGCGTGCCTCGGGGCGGTCGGCCCCCAAAACCTTGCGGAACTCCTTATGGTCTTCTTCAGGCACGCCGAGCAGGTCGGCGATCACCAGGGTGGCGAACGGCTTGGAATATTCGGCGATGAACTCGCACTCACCGAGGCTCAGGAACTCGTCGAGCTGACGGTCGGCGAGGCGCCACATGAACTCCTCATTCTGCTTCAGCCGGCTCGGGGTCAGCAGCTTGGCCAGCACGGACCGGGCCTTGGTGTGGTCCGGTGGATCCATGGTGACCATGTGCTCGTACATCGGGAAGGAACTGCGGTGCGCGTCGATCTGCGCGCTGATGTCGTCGCCTTCGGGCGTGAACGGGAGCGGCGGGAACGGCCCGCCGAGCGCGACGATGTTCGAGAACGTGTCGGGGTCCTTGTAGATCTCGCAGGCTTCGTCGTACCCGGTAACCGCGACGACGCCGTAGTGCGGCAGGCGCAGCACCGGGTTTTGGCTCCGCAGGTAGTCAAAGTACGGATGCGGATCCGGGACCAAAGTCGGATCGGTGAAGAAATCAATCGTCTCGAAGTTGGTCATCTTCAGTGCGTCCCCCTGGGCTGGGTCTACCGGTGGTGTTCGGCGGCAAGCGGTACCGCCGCCCGATCGCGAGAACGAAAATATGCTGAGCACCTGCTTAGCATGGCGGTAATGTCAGGGTCAAGATCGAGGGCGCCGGGCCACGATACGATCCGTATGGCCCGCACGGGATGGCACACAGTACGGAGCAGCGACATGACATCGGCCCGCAGGATCGGGGCGCCGGACGCGAAAAACCGTGGTCTGTTGCTCGATGCCGCGGAGCAGCTGATGCTCGAGGAGGGCTACGCCGCGGTGACGTCGCGGCGCCTCGCGAACAAGGCCGGGCTGAAGCCTCAGCTGGTGCACTACTACTTCCGCACCATGGAGGAGCTGTTCCTCGCGGTCTTTCGCCGCCGGGCGGAAGAGGCGCTCGAAGCGCACGCGCGACTGCTGCAATCGCCCCAGCCGCTGTGGGCGCTGTGGCGGTTCGGCACCGACCCCGCGTTCACCCGGATTTCCCTGGAATTCATGGCGCTGGCCAACCACCGCAAGGAGATGCGCGCCGAGATCGCGTACTACGCCGAGCGCCTGCGCGAGGACCAGCGCCAGGCGGTGACCGCCGCGCTCGAGCGTTATGGGGCGGTCAGGGACGACATGCCGCCCGTGGTGTGGACGGTCCTGATGAGCAGCCTGTCGTGG
Organism: Mycobacterium sp. NGS33; assembly: GCF_059812885.1. NCBI lineage: Bacteria > Bacillati > Actinomycetota > Actinomycetes > Mycobacteriales > Mycobacteriaceae > Mycobacterium > Mycobacterium sp. NGS33. The sequence goes on from NZ_JCALDN010000010.1 coordinate 118,317, forward strand.
TTCCTGGTGCTCGAGCAGGCAGTCGGCATTTACGGTGGCCACGCCGAAACCGTGGAGCTGGTCGAAACCTACCTGCGTCGCCTGGAGGGCGAACCGCGACCCCTCGAAGGTATACCGCCGGCCTGGGTGGTTCACCAGTTCCGCAACGAGCAGAGCACACCTTTGGGCCCATCCTTGGATACAACGACGGCTCCGTCGACCGCCAAGTCGCAGTGAAGCCCCGGCGTGCCCGGTTCGGTACCCGTGCTCGCCACGACCATCGCGTAATGATCGGGGTCCGACATGTCCAGATCGAATCCCCACGGCTTGCCCGGGGCGAGGTCGACGTTGACGTGTGGGGTGAACGAGTAGGGGTTGTGGCTGTAGTCAGAGAATTTGTCGGGCTGGTGGTCCAGATAATAGATGCTGGTGTAGATCGGATGCTGCGTGGTGACGGTGTACTTCACGTGATGCATGACGGGGTCATCGGCGTGTGCCCGTCCGCTTCCCACCAGCACGCCTGCCGCCGCCAGTAGACAGGCCAGCCAGATGGCGGGGCCGACGGCGATCACCGTCTTGCACTTGATGGTCATGACGCTCCTTCGGCTGCCGTGCGCGATCTTGTGTTGCGGCTCATGACCCGATCTGCGGCCTGCCAGTGTGGGTCGGCAACCCATAGTCGCGCAAAGGATGCTATCGCCTCATCAGGAGAAACTCCGCGGATTACGCGCTTTATCTCCGTCGCCGGGCGGCGGGCCAGCGACCTCGCGACCGCTCGCCATCCCTCGTCGGGTGAGTCGAAGACTCCGCGGGGCAGCACTCGGTCGACCAGGCCGATCCGCTCGGCCTCGAGCGCGCCAATGGCGGTTCCGGAACCGGCCAGTAGCAGCGCCTTGCTCTTTCCGACCAGCGCGGCCAGCCGCTCGGCTCCACCCCAGGCCGGCATGATCTCCAGCTGCACCTGGTTGAAGGCGACCTTGATGTCGTCGGCGGCCACGCGGATGTCGGCGGCCACCGCGACTTCGGCGCCACCGCCGAACGCGTGACCGTTGAGCGCCGCGATGACGGGGGCGGGGAAGTCCGCCAACCGATCGCAGATGGACCGCATTCGTCGGGCCATCGCAGCGGCATCCTCCTCGGTCCGCAGCGCGCTTAATTCCTTGAGGTCACCGCCGGAGACGAAGGCTTTGTCCCCGGCACCCTTGATCACCAGCGCCTGCGCACCCGCAGCCGCGTCGAGCGCCTTCTCCAGCTGGTCCATGGTGTCCAGGCCAATGGCGTTGCGCGCGTGCGGACGGTCGATGGTGACCACGGCTAACCCGTCGCCGATCTCCAGGTCCACCATGTTCTTATTTACGCTCCTCGGCAAGAACCCGATATTGGCATTCTCTTCTGGCGAGAATAACATCATCACTGCAGGCTCAAGAACTTCGCCGGCGAGGATGGAGGTGACTCGATGCGGAACCAAATCGTCGTCGCTGCTGCGGTCCTGACCGTCACTTTGGTCGGGGCGTGCGCGTCGAAACCGCCGACCCAGCTCGCCAGCACGGCATCGGTCACCGTGAACGGTAACGACCGGACGTTCCACCTTGTCAAGTGCGGCCAACGCGAATGGACTCGCACGATCGACATCGGTAGCGATTTCGCCGGCGCCAAGCTCATCGTCGACGAAAGCGCGCAGCCGGCGATCGTGGAGTCGCTGCGCATTCAGAACCTGGGTGGCTTCAGCGGGATGTTCTCCCGGGGCGGCGATGGCATGGCCGACATGAGCATGACCGGCGACAACTTCACCGTCAGTGGCACCGCCAACGGCTACAAGACCGATAAGCCCAGTGAACCGGCCACCGCCACCTACAAGATCCACGTGTCGTGCTGACCGCGTCGAACCGCGGTTCGGCGGGGCCCACGTTGCGGTTCGGCGCCTGTAGAGAATAGTATTCTCACAAATCAAGAAGGAGGATTCCATGGGTCAGTTGTCCCACAAGGTGGACGTTCCGTTCCCGATCTTTGACGCCGATAACCATCTCTACGAGCCGCCGGAGGCGCTGACCAAGTTCCTGCCCAAGGAGTACAAGGACTACGTCCAGTACGTGCAGATCAACGGTCGCACCAAGATCGCCATCCGCGGCCAGATCAGCAACTACATTCCGAACCCGACCTTCGAGGTCGTCGCCCGGCCGGGCGCCTGGGAGGAGTACTTCAAGTACGGCAACCCGGACGGCAAGAGCAAGCGCGAGCTGTTCGGCGAGCCGATGCGCGCGATCCCGGCGTTCTTCGAGCCCGGCCCACGCTTGGAGACGATGAACGAGCTGGGCCTGGACAAGACGTTGATGTTCCCGACCTTGGCCAGCCTCCTCGAGGAGCGGCTGCGCGACGACCCGGTCGCCATCCACGTCCTGGTGCACGCGCTGAACGAGTGGCTGGACGAGGTCTGGGGCTTCAACTACCAGAACCGCATCTTCACCACGCCCGTCATCACCCTGCCGATCGTGGAGAAGGCAATCGAGGAGCTGGAATGGGCGGTCAAGCGTGGCGCCCGCGCCATCCTGGTCCGCCCGGCTCCGGTCCCCGGCTTCCGCGGTCCGCGGTCGTTCGCGGTGCCCGAGTTCGACCCGTTCTGGGAACGGGTCGTCGAGCACGACGTGCTGGTCGGCATGCACTCTTCGGACAGCGGCTACTCCCGGTACACCTCCGAGTGGGACGGCGCGGACCAGGAGATGCTGCCGTTCCAGACCAACGCGATGGGCATCCTCAACGAGTGGCGGCCGATCCAGGATTCGGTGGGGTCGTGGGTGATTCACGGCGCGCTCTACCGTCACCCGAAGCTGAAGGTTGCGATCGTCGAGGCCGGTTCGAAGTGGATGACGCCGCTGCTCGACGGCCTGGCCGAGGTGTTCCGCAAAGCCCCGGAGGCGTTCCCGAGCGACCCGGTCGAGATGGTCAAGAGCCGGATTCACGTCAGCCCGTTCTTCGAGGACGGCATCGACGATCTGGTCAACCTGGTCGGTGTGGATCAGGTGCTCTACGGCTCGGACTGGCCGCACCCCGAGGGGCTGGCGGAGCCGACCTACTACATCGAGGCGCTGTCGCACCTGTCGGTGGACGATCAGGCAAAGATCATGGGCGGCAACCTCGGTCGGCTCGTCACGGTGTGACGCCGGCCAACCAACCTTGGCAGACCATCCCCGAGATGGTCTTGAGCGCAGCGGACCGCTTCGGCGATGCGGAAGCCGTCGTCGACGGTCCGCTGCGTTTGACCTTCAAACAGGTCGTCGACCGAATCCGGTGCGCCGCTGGGGCTTTCGCCGACCTCGGCATCGAAAAGGGTGACCGCGTCGCGATCTGGGCACCGAATTCGGCCGAATGGATCATCGCGGCGTTCGGGCTGCTCACCGCGGGCGGTGTGCTGGTCCCGGTCAACACGCGGTTCAAGACCGACGAGGCCGGCGACATCATCGGGCGCGCCAAGGTGAAGGCCGTCCTGGTCCAGAAGGGTTTTCTGGACCAGGACTACACCGCTCCCGCGGGGGTGCCGGTCATCGACCTGAAGTCCGACTTCCTGTCCAGCGGTTCGCCGTTCGAGCGGCCGGTGGACGGCACCGATACCTCGGACATCATCTTCACCTCGGGCACGACCGGGCGTCCCAAGGGCGCGATGCTCAATCACGGTCAGACGCTGCGCATGTACGAGGAGTGGGCGACGCTCGCCGACCTGCGCGAGGGCGACCGCTATTTGCAGATCAACCCGTACTTCCACACGTTCGGGCTCAAGGCCGGCCTGGTCACGTCGTTCCTGCGCGGTGCGACCATGCTGCCGGTCGCGGTGTTCGACGTCGACACCGTGGTGAATCTCATTGAACGCGAACGCATCACGATGCTTCCCGGGCCGCCGACGCTGTATCACTCGCTGTTGACGGTGAGCGACAAGTCCAAGCTGTCGACGTTGCGTGCGGGGGTGACCGGCGCCGCCGACATCCCCGTCGAGCTGGTGCGGCGCATCCACGACGAGCTGCCGTTCCAGACGCTGATGACCGGTTACGGGCTCACCGAGGCCGGCAACGTCACGCTGTCGCTGCCCGGCGATTCCTTCGAGGATGTGGCCACCACCGCGGGCGTGCCGTGCGACGGGGTCGAGGTGCGTATCGCCGACGACGGCGAGGTGCTGGTCCGCGGCTACGGGGTCATGCAGGGGTATCTCGACGAACCGGAGGCCACCGCCCAGGCGATCGACGGCGAGCGATGGCTGCACACCGGCGATCTGGGCGAATTCACCCCCGCCGGTCGGCTGCGCATCGTCGGCCGGAAAAAGGACATGTTCATCGTCGGTGGATTCAATGCCTACCCGGCCGAGATCGAGGGCTTCCTGCTCAACCACCCGGCCGTCGTGCAGGCGGCCGTCATCGGTGTCCCCGATGAGCGGATGGGCCAGGTGGGCAAGGCTTTCGTGGTCCGTAACGCCGACGTCAGCGCCGAAGAGTTGATCGGCTGGTGCCGGGACCGGATGGCCGGGTTCAAAGTGCCGCGCGCGGTACAGTTCCTTGATTCACTTCCACTCAACGCCACGGGGAAAGTGATGAAGGACCAACTGCGATGAACAACGGCGACATTCATTCGATGGTGATCGCGTCGGACTATCGCGTCCCCGATCCGACCCGGGTGTGGCCGCTGCTGGAACGCAATAAGGCCGCCCTGGCCGACATCGGCGCGCACCACGTGCTGGTCTACACCTCGACACATGACCACGGCCGGGTGTTGGTGATGATCGGCGTCCACAGCCGTGAGCCGATCGTGGAGCTGTTGCGCTCCCGGGTCTTCTTCGACTGGTTCGACGAGGCCGGCGTCGAAGACATCCCCGCGGTCTTCGCCGGCGAGATCGTCGACCGGTTCATCGCGCAGCCACCGAAAACCCCCGCGGCGCCGGGCGTCGTGGTGGCCGCCATCGCGTCGGTCAACGACGTGTCCCTGCTGACCTCCGAGGTCGGCACCGCGATCGACAGGTTCACCACCGCAGGAATCCGAAAGACGTGGGTATTCCAGGCTTTTGACGACGATCACGAGGTGCTGATCCTGCAGGAGTTTCCCGACGAGGACAGCGCGCGGCGCTGGATCGACCACCCCGATGCCGCGGCGCAATGGATGTCCGGGGCGGGCATCGGCGCGTACCCGCCGCTGTTCGTCGGCCGATTCTTCGACATGATGCGCATCTAGGCGGACTGAGGATCCGCCGGTGTTCGTATGCCTGTGTAACGGTGTCACCAGCCAAACCGTGTGCGAAGCGGTGGAAAGCGGCGCGTCGACCACCAAGGAGGTCGCCCAGGCCTGCGGGGCGGGCGCCGACTGTGGTCGGTGCCGCCGCACGGTGCAGGCCATCCTGCGATCATCCAGCCCGCAGCGATCACCCAACTCGCGCTAGATCCTCAACGGCGCGGGCTGCCGTCCGGTGACGTCGGTTGGACGAGTTCGACCAGCAGATTGGGGATTTCGAGCCGCGGCAACACCACCTCGATGAACACCATGCGGTCCTGGTGGTCCGCGGCGGCGGTCAGGGCGTCGTCGAGCTCGCCGTAGGTCTGGACCCGGAACGCCAGATGGTCGATGACGCCCAGCGCTCGGGGAACGTCCGTCCACTTCCAGCTCACGATGTCGTTGTACGGCGCGGTCTCGCCGTGGATCGCCCGCTCGACGGTGTAGCCGTCGTTGTTGACCACCACGATGACGGGGGACAGGCCCTCACGCGAGAAGGTGCCGAGCTCCTGGACCGTCAGCTGCGCGGCGCCGTCCCCAATGAGCAGCACCGTCCTGCGGTCCGGATGCGCCACGGCCGCCCCAACCGCGGCGGGCAACGTGTAACCGATTGAGCCCCATAGCGGTTGACCGATGAAGGTCACTCCCTGCGGCAGCCGGTGGTCGGCCATGCCGTAGAAGGAGGTGCCCTGGTCGGCAAGCACCACGTTGCCCGGGGTGAGGGCCACACACAGGCGGTCCCACAGCATCTTCTGGGTCAGCGGCTGCTCGGGCGGTGGCGGCGGCGGCAGCGGTTCGGCCGGCGGCGCTTCCACCGGTGGCGACGAGGCGCCGCGCCGGACCAGGATGGTGGCCAGCGCCTCCAACGCCGCGCCCATCTCCAAGGGCGCGAAGACTTCCCCGGCGACACTGCTCTGATACTGGCCGACATCGATGGTCCGGGCCGGGTCGATGCGCTGGCTGAAAAAGCCGCTGACCATGTCGGTGAACACCACGCCCGCGGTGACCAACACGGGCGCCTCTTCGATCGCGGTGCGCACCGCCGGAGCGCTGGCGGACCCGGCGTAGATGCCCAGGTAGTGGGGTGAGCTCTCGTCGAGCAGGCTCTTTCCCCACATCAACGTGGCGTGCGGCACCACGTCGGCGTCCAGCAGCGCCTCGAGTTCCTTGATCGCCTGCAGCCGGTGCACCAGCAAGTCGGCGAGCACGGTGAGCTGGTGGTCGCCGATGAGTTCGGTCGCGGCCTCGACGAACATCGTCAGCGCGCGGGGACTGGTGCCACCGGTGTAGCGGGGCAACGGCGCCTCGGGCGGCTCGGTGGGGAAGCGGGCCACGTCGGTGGACAACAGGATGTATCCGGGGCGCTTCTGTTCGCGCACCTCGGACAGCACCCGGTCGATCTCGCGGCGGGCGGTCGCGGGCATGAGATTCGCTTGTGCGCAGGTGATTTCGCGGCTGATGCGGAAGAAGTGCTCGAAGTCCCCGTCGCCGAGCGAATGGTGCAGGGCGCGGCGGGTGCCCTGGGCGTCCTTGGACGGGCCGCCGACGATGTGCACGACGGGCACCTGCTCGGCGTAGCTGCCCGCGACCGCGTTGGCCGCGGAGAGCTCGCCGACGCCGAATGTCGTTACCAAAGCCGACATTCCGCGCAACCGGCCATATCCGTCGGCGGCATAGCCGGCGTTCAGCTCGTTGGCGTTGCCGACCCAGCGGATACTGGGGTGGGCGATGATGTGGTCGAGGAATTCGAGGTTGTAATCGCCGGGAACGCCGAAGATCTCCGAGACGCCGAGTTCGGCGAGACGGTCCAACAGGTAGTCACCGACGGTGTAGGCGGTATCGGTCGCGGCATCAATCACAGGCACGACGGTACGCCCGAAGTCCAATCCGTTCCGGGTGAGACGCCAGGCCAGTATCGTGCGGGCCATGGCACTCAAAGAATCCCGCGACATCGTCATCGAAGCCTCGCCCGACGAGATTCTGGACGTCATCGCCGACTTCGAAGCGATGCCCGAATGGTCGGAGCCTCATCAGAGTGCGGAGATCCTCGACACCGGCGACGACGGGCGCCCCCGCCAAGTGAAGATGAAGGTCAAGGTCGCCGGGATCACCGACGAGCAGGTGATCGCGTACACGTGGGGCGACAACGTGGTGAGCTGGAAGCTGGTCAGCTCCTCGCAGCAGAAGGCGCAGGACGGGAAGTACACCCTGGTGCCGCAAGGTGACGGGACCCTGGTCAAGTTCGAGCTGCTGGCCGACCCGAACGTGCCGCTGCCCGGTTTCGTGCTCAAGCGCGCCGTGAAGGGGACCATCGATTCGGCGACCAAGGCGCTGCGCGACCGGGTGCTTCAGGTGAAGAAGGGTAAGTAGCCGCCGTGAGCGGTGGTCCGCTGGCGGGGGTGAAAGTCATCGAACTCGGCGGCATCGGACCGGGTCCGCACGCGGGCATGCTGCTCGCCGATCTGGGTGCCGACGTGGTGCGGGTGCGCCGGCCCGGCGGGCTCACCATGCCGGCCGAGGATCGCGACCTGCTGCACCGCGGCAAGCGAACCGTCGACCTGAACGTCAAGACGCAGCCGCAGGCGCTGCTTGGCCTGGCCGCCAAGGCCGACGTGCTGCTGGACTGCTTTCGGCCCGGGACCTGCGAGCGACTGGGCATCGGGCCCGACGACTGCGCGGCGGTCAACCCGCGGCTGATCTACGCGCGGATGACCGGCTGGGGACAGGACGGGCCGCTGGCGCCGACCGCCGGTCATGACATCAACTATCTGGCGCAGACCGGTGCGCTGTCGGCGCTGGGCCACGCCGACCGGCCACCGATGCCGCCGCTGAACCTGGTCGCCGATTTCGGCGGCGGCTCGATGCTGGTGGTGATCGGCATCGCGGTCGCCCTCTACGAACGCGAACGCTCGGGGGCGGGGCAGGTGATCGACGCGGCGATGGTCGACGGTGTCAGCCTGCTGGCCCAGATGATGTGGACGATGAAGTCCACTGGGGCACTGCGCGACCGGCGCGAGTCGTTTCTGCTCGACGGGGGCGCCCCGTTCTACGGCTGCTACGAGACCGCCGACGGTAAGTATGTCGCCGTCGGCGCCATCGAGCCGCAATTCTTCGCCGCGTTGCTCGACGGGCTCGGCCTGTCGCCCGACGACGTGCCCGCCCAACACGACAGAGCTTCCTACTCGCGGATGCGCGACATCTTCGCCCAGCGGTTCGCCGGTCGCACCCGCGACGAATGGGCACAGACGTTCGCCGGCACCGACGCGTGCGTCACCGCGGTGCTGACGTGGAGCGAGGCCGCCACCGACGAGCACCTGCGGGCGCGATCCACGGTGATCACCGCCCACGGCGCCGACCAGGCCGCACCCGCCCCGCGCTTTTCGCGGACCCCGGCCGGACCGGTCGGGAGGCCGCCGGTTTCGGCCACGCCGCTCAACGAAATCAACTGGTAGGAAACTCTTTACGCCGAATCCGTCCGTGTCGGGGTCGGCGTTGCTAAGTTGATCTTCAGTGGCCGTAAAAGCATCACGGGAATTCGTTGTCAACGCGCCGCCAGAAGTGGTGATGGAGGCGCTGACAGATGTTGGCGTCCTCTCATCGTGGTCGCCGCTGCACAAACACATCGAAGTGATCGACCGCTATCCCGACGGCCGGCCCCACCACGTCAAGACCACCATCAAGATTCTCGGGCTGGTCGACAAAGAGATCCTGGAATATCACTGGGGCCCCGATTGGGTTGTCTATGACGCCAAGGGGACCTCCCAGCAGCACGGGCAGCACGTCGAGTACACCCTCAAACCCGAAGGGATCGACCAGACCCTGGTGCGCTTCGACGTCACCGTCGAACCCGGCCGTCCCATGCCCTCGTTCATCGTGCGGCGGGCCGCCGAGAGCGTTCTCGACGCCTCGATGAAGGGGTTGCGCGACCTGGTGGCACGCCACACGGGTTCCCCCGGGTCGGAATAGCCTTCGCGGGTGGCCGCGCTGGCGTTAACTTAGTAGTAGTGGCCGTTCAAGCATCGTCGGAGATCGTCATCGACGCGCCTCCGGAAGTCATCATGGAGGCGCTCGCCGATATGGATGCGGTGCCCTCCTGGTCGTCGGTCCACAAGCGGGTCGAGGTCGTCGACAAGCATCCCGACGGGCGCCCCCATCACGTGAAGGTCACGATCGCGGTGACCGGCATCCACGACACGGAATTGCTCGAATACCATTGGGGCCCAGACTGGATGGTGTGGGACGCCAAGAAGACGGCGCAGCAGCACGGTCAGCACGGCGAGTACAACCTGAGCCGGTTGGGCGTCGACAAGACCAGGGTGCGCTTCACCATCACCGTCGAACCGTGGGCGCCGCTCCCGGAGTTCTGGATCGCCCGGGCCCGCAAGAAAATCCTTCACTCCGCGCTGGAGGGCCTGCGCAAGCGGGTGATGGGGATGGCGGGCTAGCCGGTTTCTTCCAGGGCGCCCAGCCGCTTGATCGCCTCGTCGAGGGTGTCGTCGCGTTTGCAGAAGGTGAAGCGCACCAGGTGATTCCACACGTCGGCCGGACCGCTCGTGGTGGCCGGGTCGCAGAACGCCGACATCGGGATCGCGGCAACGCCAACCTTCTCCGGTAGCACCGCACAGAACTCACCGCTGTCGTCGTATCCGAGCGGACGCGGATCGGCGCACAGGAAGTACGTGCCGGCGCTGGCGTGCACCTCGAACCCGACGTCGATCAGCCCGGCGGCCAGACGATCGCGTCTGGCCTGCAGCGTGGCACGCAGGTCGTCCACCCACGCGTCCTGTGTTTCCAGGGCCAGAGCCACCGCAGGCTGGAAGGGCGCACCGCCGACATAGCTCAGATACTGTTTGGCCGCGCGCATCCCGGCGATGAGAGGTGCTGGGCCGCAAGCCCATCCGATCTTCCAGCCGGTGCAGTTGAACATCTTGGCCGCGCTGGAGATGGTGATCGTGCGCTCGGCCATGCCGTCGAATCCAGCCAGCGGCACGTGCCGGCGGCCGTCGAACACCAGGTGCTCGTAGACCTCATCGGTGATCACCAGCAGGTCGGCCGCGACCGCCACCTCGGCAATGGCGGCCAACTCGTCGGCGCTCAGCACCGTGCCGGTCGGGTTGTGCGGGGAGTTGACGATCAGTGCGCGGGTCCGTGGGGTGACCGCCCGGCGCAGCGCGTCGGCGTCCAGGGCGAAGCCCCGACCGTGGGGGACCAGGGGCACCGCCACCCGTTGCGCGGAGGCCATCGCCACCACCGGCGAGTAGGAGTCGTAGAACGGCTCGATCAGCAGCACCTCGGAGCCCGGTTCGACCAGGCCGATCACCGCCGAGGCGATGGCCTCTGTCGCCCCGACCGTCACCAGCACCTCGGTGTCGGGGTCGTAGTCGATGCCGTAGCGGCGCCGGCGCTGGGCGGCGATGGCGTGGCGCAGCGGCGCGATGCCGATGCCCGGGGGGTACTGGTTGACGCCGTCGGCGATGGCCTCCTGCGCGGCCTTGAGCATGGCCGGGGGCCCGTCCTCGTCGGGGAACCCCTGACCCAGGTTCACCGCTCCGATCCGCGCGGCCAGCGCCGACATCTCGGCGAACACCGTGGTTGCGTAGGGCCGCAGCCGCTCCACCGTCATGGTGGTCGAGCTTAGGCGTGGCATGCCACGGCGAGCGCCGCGACGTCTTGCCGGCCCGGTGTGAAGTTAGGCGCACACTCGCCGCCGAGCGTGAAGGTAATTTCTCGCTCGCCCACGGGCGGGCGGCGATCCGCCAACGGAACGCGTGGCGTCCGTCACAAGGCACCCCTGAGCTGGGCGGATCTGCTCAACCAACAGGTTGGCCGGGGGGCCTGTTAGGGTGGGGCGGAATCTAGTCTCGGAGACGGATTCGAACCCTATTCGTCAGAACAGGAAGTCGTCATGTCCGAAGAAGCTTTTATCTATGAGGCCATCCGCACCCCGCGGGGCAAGCAGCGCAACGGTTCGCTGAACGAGGTCAAGCCGCTCAACCTGGTCGTGGGCCTGGTGGACGAGCTGCGCCGGCGTTTCCCCGACCTGGACGAGAACCTGATCAGCGACATGATCCTGGGTGTGGTGTCCCCGGTCGGTGACCAGGGCGGCGACATCGCCCGCACCGCCGTGCTGGCCGCCGGGCTGCCCGAGACCACCGGCGGCGTGCAGCTCAACCGGTTCTGCGCCTCCGGCCTCGAGGCCGTCAACACCGCCGCCCAGAAGGTGCGGTCCGGCTGGGACGACCTGGTGCTGGCCGGCGGTGTCGAGTCAATGAGCCGGGTCCCGATGGGCTCCGACGGCGGCGCCTGGGCGACCGACCCCGAGACCAACTACCAGATCGGCTTCGTGCCGCAGGGCATCGGCGCCGACCTGATCGCCACCATCGAGGGCTTCTCCCGTGACGACGTCGACGCCTACGCGCTGCGCTCGCAGGAGAAGGCCGCCGCGGCCTGGTCGGGCGGCTACTTCGCCAAGTCGGTGGTGCCGGTGCGCGACCAGAACGGGCTGGTCATCCTCGACCACGACGAGCACATGCGGCCCGACACCACGCTCGAGGGCCTGGGCAAGCTCAAGACCGCGTTCGACGGCATCGGCGAGATGGGCGGCTTCGACGACGTCGCGCTCACCAAGTACCACCGGGTCGAGAAGATCAACCACGTCCACACCGGCGGCAACAGCTCGGGCATCGTGGACGGCGCCGCGCTGGTGCTGGTCGGTTCGGAGGCCGCGGGCAAGTCGCAGGGCCTGACGCCGCGGGCCCGCATCGTGGCCACCGCCACCAGCGGCTCGGACCCGGTCATCATGCTGACCGGCCCGACCCCGGCCACGCGCAAGGTGCTCGACCGCGCGGGCCTGACGATCGACGACATCGATCTCTTCGAGCTGAACGAGGCGTTCGCGTCGGTGGTGCTGAAGTTCCAGAAGGACCTCAACATCCCGGACGAGAAGCTGAACGTCAACGGTGGCGCCATCGCGATGGGCCACCCGCTGGGCGCCACCGGCGCCATGATCACCGGCACCATGGTCGACGAGCTCGAGCGCCGCAACGCGCGTCGCGCGCTGATCACGCTGTGCATCGGCGGCGGCATGGGCGTCGCCACCATCATCGAGAGGGTTTAAGACCATGGCAGAGAACACCATTCAGTGGGACAAGGACGACGACGGCATCGTCACCCTGACCCTGGACGACCCCACCGGGTCGGCCAACGTGATGAACGAGCACTACAGCGAGTCGATGCACAACGCTGTGGAACGCCTTGTCGCCGAGAAGGATTCGATCACCGGCGTGGTGATCACCAGCGCGAAGAAGACCTTCTTCGCCGGCGGTGACCTGAAGGGCATGATCAACCTCGGCCCGGAGAACGCCGGGGAGGCGTTCGACACCGTCGAGTCGGTCAAGCGTGACCTGCGTGCGCTCGAGACGCTGGGCAAGCCGGTGGTGGCCGCCATCAACGGCGCGGCGCTGGGCGGCGGCCTCGAAATCGCGCTGGCCTGTCACCACCGCATCGCGGCCGACGTCAAGGGCAGCGTCCTGGGCCTGCCCGAGGTGACGCTGGGCCTGCTGCCCGGCGGCGGCGGGGTGACCCGCACCGTGCGGATGTTCGGCATCCAGAACGCCTTTATGAACATCCTGTCGCAGGGCACCCGCTTCAAGCCGGCCAAGGCCAAGGAAATCGGCCTGGTCGACGAGCTCGTCGGCTCGGTGGACGAACTGGTGCCGAGCGCGAAGGCCTGGATAAAAGAGGTCAAGGACAACCCGGACTCTTTTACACAGCCCTGGGACAAAAAGGGTTACAAGATGCCCGGCGGCACCCCGTCCAGCCCCGCGCTGGCCGGCATCCTGCCGTCGTTCCCGGCGTTGCTCAAGAAGCAGCTCAAGGGCGCACCGATGCCGGCGCCGCGCGCCATCCTGGACGCGGCCGTCGAGGGCGCGCAGGTGGACTTCGACACCGCCAGCCGCATCGAGAGCCGGTACTTCACGCAGCTGGTCACCGGCCAGGTCGCCAAGAACATGATCCAGGCGTTCTTCTTCGACCTGCAGCACATCAACGGCGGCGGGTCGCGGCCGGACGGCATCGAGCCGGTCAAGATCAACAAGATCGGTGTGCTGGGTGCGGGCATGATGGGCGCCGGTATCGCCTACGTGTCGGCCAAGGCCGGCTTCGAGGTGGTGCTCAAGGACGTCAGCCTCGAGGCCGCCGAAAAGGGCAAGGGCTACTCGGAAAAGCTTGAGGCCAAGGCACTTCAGCGTGGCAAGACCACCGAGGAGAAGAGCAAGGCGCTGCTGGACCGAATCACGCCGGCCGCCGACCCGGAGGCCTTCAAGGGCGTCGACTTCGTGATCGAGGCGGTGTTCGAGAACCAGGAACTCAAGCACAAGGTGTTTCAGGAGATCGAGGACATCGTCGAGCCCAACGCGCTGCTGGGATCGAACACCTCGACGCTGCCCATCACCGGTCTGGCGACCGGCGTCAAGCGCCAAGAGGACTTCATCGGGATTCACTTCTTCTCGCCGGTCGACAAGATGCCGTTGGTCGAAATCATCAGGGGCGAAAAGACTTCCGACGAGGCGCTGGCCCGGGTGTTCGACTACACGCTGGCCATCGGCAAGACCCCGATCGTCGTCAACGACAGCCGCGGCTTCTTCACCAGCCGCGTCATCGGCACGTTCGTCAACGAGGCGCTCGCGATGCTCGGTGAGGGCGTGGAGCCGGCCAGCGTCGAGCACGCCGGCAGCCAGGCCGGCTACCCGGCACCGCCGCTGCAGCTGTCCGACGAGCTCAACCTCGAGCTGATGCACAAGATCGCCACGGCCACCCGCAAGGGCGTCGAGGACGCCGGCGGCACCTACGAGCCGCACCCGGCCGAGGCCGTCGTCGAGAAGATGATCGAGCTGGGCCGCCCGTCGCGGTTGAAGGGCGCGGGCTTCTACGAGTACGCCGACGGCAAGCGCACCCGGCTGTGGCCGGGCCTGCGCGAGACGTTCAAGTCCGGCAGCGCCGATATCCCGTTGCAGGACATGATCGATCGGATGCTGTTCGCCGAGGCGCTGGAAACCCAGAAATGCCTCGACGAGGGCGTGCTGACGTCGACCGCCGACGCCAACATCGGGTCGATCATGGGCATCGGGTTCCCGCCGTACACCGGTGGTAGCGCCCAGTTCATCGTCGGCTACTCCGGTGCGCACGGCATCGGCAAGGAAGCGTTCGTGGCCCGGGCCAAGGAACTGGCCGAGCGGTACGGCGACCGATTCCTGCCGCCTGCATCGCTCACCTAACTACCGCGAGCAGACATAAAAACCCCCGCACGCACGGCGTGTCGGGGGTTTTTACGTCTGCTCACCGGTCAGGGGCGCCGTTGGAACAGGTAGTACCACGCCGGCGTCTTCTCGGCGCGGTCCAGCTCGCGTTCCGCGCCGGCGGACAACAGCGTCCAGCCTTGCGCGAAGCGGCGTTCCATCTCGGCGCGGTCGACCCCCGCGCACCCCGACCCGGCCGCCGGGCACGAACGCGACGATCAGCAGCCGCGCGCCGGGCGCCGCCAGGGCGGTGATCTCGCGGACGTAGGCGTCGCGATCCGCGTCGCTCATGTTGTGCAGGCACCCGTTGTCGACGATCAACTCGAAGTTCGCGCCGATGCCGGTCCGGCTCAGCTGCGTGACGTCGGCCTGGACGAAGTCGACGGCGGCGCCCGCCGCGTGTGCCTTGGCGCGGGCACGCTCGAGCGGCTTGGCCACGAAGTCGACCGCGGTGACCTTCCAGCCGTGTTGGGCGAGATAGATCGAGCAGTCACCGGTGCCGCAGCCGACCTCCAGGGCCGACCCCGCGGGAAGGGCGGCGGCGTTCGGGGTTCCCTCGACGAGATCGCGCACGCTCTGTGCGAGCGGATGGCCATCCCACGGGGTGAAACCGACGCGGTAAAAGATCCGAAACAACGTCTGTTTGGAGGCCATAGCTCACCCTAGGCCGCGTCGCGGCGGCCGGTCACCCCTCCCGGGAGGCGGCGGCGATTCGGCGCCATTCCTCACGCGGGAACGCGCGAGGATCGGCCCGCAGCACTTGGACGCAGACGTGGTCGGCGCCCGCGGAACGATGCTCGGCGACGCGGCGCATGACGGCCTCTTCATCGCCCCACGCGATGATCGCGTCGAAGAGCCGATCGCTCACCTGCGATAGGTCCTCCTCGGAGAAGCCGCTGCGCAGCAGGTTGTTGGCGTAGTTGGGCAACGCCAAATACGATCGCAGCCAATCGGTTCCGATCTGGCGGGCCTCCTCGGCGCTGTCGGTCAGGATCACCGTCTGTTCGGGCAGCAGCAGCGGCCCGCCCCCCAGCGTCGCGCGGGCGGACGCGGTGTGCTCGGGCGTGACCAGGTATGGGTGGGCGCCGCCGGCCCGGGTCGCGGCCAGCGTCAGCATCTTGGGGCCGAGCGCGGCAAGAACCCGGCGTTCGATGGGAACCGGCCGCAGCGCGGCATCCAGGCCGTCCAGGAACGACGCCGTCGCCGCCAGCGGTTTGCGGTAGCGACCGGGTTGGCCGGCGTCGATCAGCGGCGCGTGGCTGACGCCGATTCCCAGCAGGAACCGGTCACCGTGTTCGGCGGTCAGGGTCGCGTAGGACTCGGCGACCTCGGACGGCGAATGCATCCACAGGTTCAGGATTCCGGTGGCGATCACGGTCCGCTTGGTCGCGCCGAGCAGATGACCCACCGCGTCGAACACCGGGCCGCCGACGTCGGGTATCCACAGCGCCGGGAAGCCCAGTTCGTCGAGTTCCGCTGCGGCGTCGGAGGATTCGGCGGGGTCGCCGTAGCGCAGTTGACTGCTCCAGATTCCCACCCCGGTCAGTTTCATGTGCAGCCTTCCCGTCGTGGCGCGCGGTGGCTCGCGCCCGCCGCTCTACGCAACATGCTGTCAGACGTCACCGAAGGTGTACTCGGGGACCGGCATCGAGTCGTGCATCCGCACGCCCTTGGTGTTCAGCTTCGCCAAGGACCGCGACAGCGATCCCGGCATCGCCGAGACCAGTTGGGCCCCACGGGTCAACGTCCACAGGCCGATTCGTGAACCGGGGATGACGCCCTTGGCCGCCCCGCGGGCAAAGGACCGGCTGCGGTGCACCGGTTCACGCATGCGGAGTTCGTAGGCGGCGAAGGCGCGCAGGTGGTCGCCGTCCGCCTCGGCGAGCTCGCCGGCCAGCACGTAGGCCCCGAGCACGGCGAGGCTGGTGCTGCCGCCTACCGCGGGGCCCGGGCAGTATCCGGCGTCCCCGACCAGGGTGACCCGGCGGCGCGACCACCGGTCGGTGCGCAGCTGGGTGATGGAGTCGAAGTAGAAGGTGGGCGTGCGCTCCAGCTCACCCAGCCAGCCGTCCACCTGGTCGTGCATCCCGGTGAACGCGTCCCGCAGTAATCGCTTCTGGCGCAACGCATCGTGATGGTCGTAGCCCAATTCCGCCTTGCTGCGGAACATGAACACCGCGCGGGCGTCGTCCAGGTGGTCGGCGGTGTAGATGCCGGCGAAGCGGCTGACCCCCACGTGGGCGACCATTTCGCCGGGCGCCACCAGCGACTTGGGCGCCGAGACCACCGACAGGTAGCCGCCGAGGAAGCGGGTCAGGTCCGCGTCGTCGCCGAAGGTCAGGCGCCGCACATTGGAGTGCAGGCCGTCGGCGCCCACGATCACGTCGAACGTGCGCGCCGGGCCGTGCTCGAAGGTCACGGTGCCGTCGTGCTCGATCCCGGTGATCGAATCACCGAACAGATACTCGACGTCGTCGCGCGCGGCGTCGTAGTAGATCTCGCTGAGGTCGTCGCGCATGATTTCCACGTGCCGGTCGGAGGTGGCCGCGTAGATCTTGGTGAGGTCGATCCGGCTGGGCTTCGTCCGGCCTTCCCGGTGCAGCGTCAGCCGGTCCGTTCCGGTGGCGCGCGCCTCGATGCGCGGCAGGACACGCATCTTCGCCGAGATCTCCATTGCGGGACGGAACAAGTCCACGGCGTGGCCACCGGTTTTGCGCAGCGTCGGTGCGCGCTCGACCACGGTGACGTCGAAGCCGTACCGGGTCAGCCAGTACGCCAGGACCGGGCCGGCGATGCTGGCACCGGAGATGAGTATCCGCATGGCGCCTCCCACACTTACTTAACGTTCGGTAAGCGTAGCATCCCACTTACCTATCGGTAAGTCAGATAAGCTCGTGGGGTGAGCAGGCCCCGGTCGGACACCCGCGAGCGCATCCAAGAGGTCGCCCGCGAGCTGTTTTTGCAGCGCGGCGTGCAGCGCACCAGCCTGCAGGACATCGCGAATCAGCTGGGCATCACCAAACCCGCGCTGTATTACCACTTTCCGTCCCGCGAGGATCTGGTGCGCAGCATCCTGGTGCCGCTGATCGACGAGGGTGAGCGGTTCGTCGCCGACCACGAGGGCCGCGGTGACAACGACGTTCGCGAATTGCTCGAGGGCTATTTCGACCTCCACTACCGGCACCGCCGGGACCTGGTGCTGTTGTTGACCGAGCTGTCGACGCTGATCGACCTCGACCTCATCGACACCGTGCTGGCCTGGCGTGAGCGGCTGGCCAGGCTGGTGTTCGGGAATAAGCCGACGCTCGCGCAATCCACGCGGGCGGTGGTCGCGTTCGGCGGCCTGCAGGACTGTTGCGTGCAGTTCCCCGATTCCCCGCACAAGGAGCTGCGCGAGAAGTCGGTCGCGGCCGCGCTCGACGCGCTGGGCGGGTGAGGCGGGAGGGCTGCGGCTACAGTCCGGGTATGCGCTTTGGTCTCTTCATCCCGCAGGGCTGGCGAATGGATCTGGTCGGCATCGAACCCGAAAATCATTGGGCGGTGATGCGCGAACTGGCCGACCACGCGGACAGGGGCAGGTGGGACTCGCTGTGGGTCTACGACCATTTCCACACCGTGCCCGTGCCGACCGGGGAAGCCACACACGAGGCCTGGTCACTGATGGCCGCCTATGCGGCCACCACGTCGCGGATCAAACTGGGCCAGATGTGTACGGCGATGAGCTATCGCAACCCCGTCTATCTCGCCAAGGTCGCCGCGACGGCCGACATCATCTCGGGTGGGCGCATTCAGATGGGCATCGGTGGCGGCTGGTACGAACACGAATGGCGCGCCTACGGATACGGATTCCCCTCGGCGGGTGTGCGATTGGGCCGCCTGGACGAGGGCGTGCAGATCATGCGCGGTGCCTGGCGCGACGGCAAGGTCAGCTTCGACGGCAGGCACTACCAGGTCGAGGGCGCGATTGTTGCGCCTAAGCCCTTGCAGGGCAACGGGATTCCGCTGTGGATCGCCGGCGGTGGCGAAAAGGTGACGCTGCGGATCGCCGCCCGGTACGCGCAGTACACCAACTTCACTCCCGAGCCGGAGGCGTTCGCGCACAAGTCGGGCGTGCTGGCCGAGCACTGCCGCGACGTGGGCACCGACTTCGGCGCCATCGTGCGTTCGGTCAACGTCAACGCCATCGTGGGCGCGTCGGAGGCCGACGTCGAAGACCGGCTGCGGCGGGTCCGCGACCGCCTGGCCGGCTACGTCGGTGAGGCTTCGGCGGACGCGATGATCGCCGGGACCAGCGGCCCCGATTCGGCAACGGGCACACCGGAACAGGTCATCGAGCGGCTCACCAAGATCCGCGACCTCGGCTGCGAGTACGCGATCTGCTACTTCCCCGAGGCCGCCTATGACCGCTCGGGCATCGAGTTGTTCGAGCGTGAGGTCATGCCCGCGCTGAGTTAGCGCGTTACACGTCGCTGGTGAGGTACCTCGTCTTGGCCGGTGGCGCGGCGAGCAGCGGGGGAAGCTGCGTCAGCTTGCCCTCGCCGGCGCGGAAGGCGCGGTAGGCCTCGTCGTGCTCGACCGACTCCCAGATTTCGTAGATGAGCCAGTGCGCTTCGTCGTCCTCGTCGACGAGCACGTCGGTGCGCACGTTCCCGTCGAACGCCCGGGTGTCCTGTAGCGCCCGGCCCATCAGCTCGCGCCCCGCGGCGACCTCGTCGGGCTTGAATCGGAGCTCGAGTATCACCGTGACCGTCATGCGCCCAACATATCGCTGCGCTTCAGCCCATCGACGTCCTCCCGAAGATGAGAATGCGGTTTCCACTTTTCGGAAAGCTGTTATACGGTTCAGTGAGCAATGTTCTGTGGCGGATTGTGGAGGATCCTCGATGCAGAAGGCACTCGCCCCTGAGATCTCTACCTGGCCCGATGAGAGCCCGCAGCTGATCGGCAGCCGATGTGGCAGCTGCGAGGCGACCACCTTCCCGGTGCAGCAGTGGTGCCCGCGGTGCAGCGCCGATGAGATGTCCGAGGTGCTGTTGCCCCGCCGCGGAACGCTGGTGGCGTGGACCACCCAGGGCTTCCCGCCCGGCGCCCCCTATGCCGGTCCGACCGGTAAGGACTTCGTGCCGTTCGGCGTGGGGTTGGTTCAGCTCGGCTTGGGAGAAGAAGCAGTCATCCGCGTCGAAGGCCGGCTGACCGAGAACGACCCGGCCAAGCTGCAGTTCGGCCAGGAAGTCGAGCTGACCATGGTGCCGTTCGCCACCGACGACGAGGGCGCCGAAATCATCACCTTCGCATTCCAGCCGGTCTGAGTGGCGATCGTGAGCGCGGCGCAGCCGGGCGAAGCGGGTCGCCACCATCAACCAGTGGCGATCGTGAGCGCGGCGCAGCCGGGCGAAGCGGGTCGCCACCATCGAACTCTGAGGAGCCTGAGATGACCAACGATGTCGCCATCATCGGCGTGGGCCTGCACCCTTTCGGCAGGTTCGACAAGACCGCGATGCAGATGGGCGCCGAGGCCGTCCAACTCGCCCTCAAAGACGCCGGCGTGGACTGGAAGGACATCCAATTCGGCTTCGGCGGCAGCTACGAAGTCTCCAATCCCGACGCGGTGACCCGGCTGGTCGGGCTGACCGGCATCACGTTCACCAACGTGTTCAACGCCTGCGCCACCGCGGCCAGCGCCATCCAGCAGACCGCCGACACCATCCGGCTGGGCAAGTACGACATCGGCATCGCCATCGGCCTCGACAAACACCCGCGCGGCGCCTTCACCGATGACCCCGCCAAGCTGGCGCTGCCGCAGTGGTACGCCAACAACGGCCAGTTCGTCACCACCAAGTTCTTCGGGATGAAGGCCAACAAGTACATCCACGACCACAACATCTCCCAGGAGACGCTGGCTCGGGTGGCCAACAAGAACTTCCGCAACGGCGCGCTGAACCCGAATGCGTTCCGGCGCAAGGAGATTTCCGTCGAGGAGATCCTCGCCTCGCCCGCGCTGAACTACCCGTTGACGCAGTACATGTTCTGCGCGCCCGACGAGGGCGCGGCCGCGGTCATCATGTGTCGCGCCGACATGGCCGAGAAGTTCACCGACAAGCCAGTCTATGTGCGCGCCTGCGAGATTCGGACCCGGCGCTTCGGCGCCTACGAGGTGCACGCCACGTCGGCGCCGCTGGACGAGGACGCCTCACCGACGGTCTACGCCGCCAAGGCCGCCTACGAGGCGGCGGGCATCGGTCCGGAGGACGTCGACATCGCCCAGTTGCAGGACACCGATGCCGGCGCCGAGGTGATTCACATGGCCGAGACGGGTCTGTGCGCGGACGGCGAGCAAGAAAAGCTGCTGGCCGACGGCGCCACCGAGATCCACGGCTCGATGCCGGTCAACACCGACGGCGGCCTGATCGCCAACGGCGAGCCGATCGGTGCGTCGGGCCTGCGGCAGATGCACGAGCTGGTGCGGCAGTTGCGTGGCGAGGCGGGGGAGCGCCAGGTACCGGGCAATCCGCGCGTCGGCCTGGCCCAGGTGTACGGCGCGCCCGGCACCGCGTCGGCGACCATCCTGTCGCGTTAAATCGCCGGACCCAGCAGGTCATCCGCGTCGCGGATGATGTAGCCGTAACCCTGCTCGGCCAGGAAGCGCTGCCGATGCGCGGCGTACTCGGCGTCCAGGCTGTCGCGCGCCACCACGGAATAGAAGATGGCACCCCCGCCGTCGGACTTGGGCCGCAGCAGCCGCCCGAGCCGCTGCGCCTCCTCTTGGCGTGAGCCGAATGTCCCCGAGACCTGCACTGCCACAGAGGCTTCCGGTAAGTCGATGGAGAAGTTGGCGACTTTGGACACCACCAAGGTGGACAACTCGCCGCGGCGGAAGGCGTCGAACAGCTCTTCGCGTTCCTTGGTGCGGGTGGAACCCTGGATCACCGGGGCGTTGAGCTCCGCGCCGAGTTCGTCGAGCTGATCGAGGTAGGCGCCGATCACCAGCGTCTGCTCGCCGGGATGCTTGGCCAGGATCGACTTGACCACAGCGATTTTGGTGTGCACCGTCGAGCACAGCTTGTAGCGCTCTTCGGGTTCGGCGGTGGCGTAGAGCATCCGCTCGTTGTCGGTCATGGTGACCCGCACCTCGACGCACTCGGCCGGCGCGATCCACCCCTGCGCCTCGATGTCCTTCCATGGCGCGTCATAGCGTTTCGGGCCGATCAGGGAGAACACGTCCCCCTCGCGGCCGTCCTCGCGGACTAGCGTGGCGGTCAGCCCGAGGCGTCGCTTGGACTGCAGATCGGCGGTCATCCGGAACACTGGCGCCGGCAACAGGTGAACCTCGTCGTAGATGATCAGGCCCCAGTCGCGGCTGTCGAAGAGCTCGAGGTGCCGGTATTCGCCCTTGGTGCGGCGAGTGATCATCTGATAGGTCGAAATGGTGACCGGTCGGATCTCCTTGCGTTCGCCGGAGTATTCGCCGATCTCGTCCTCGGTGAGCGACGTGCGGGCGATCAGCTCGCGCTTCCATTGGCGCGCCGCGACGATGTTGGTGACCAGAATCAGTGTCGTCGCGCCGGCTTTCGCCATGGCGGCCGCGCCCACCAGCGTCTTGCCGGCGCCGCAGGGCAGCACCACCACGCCCGATCCGCCGGACCAGAACGAGTCGGTGGCCATCTGCTGATAGTCGCGCAGGTGCCAGCCGTCCTGGGCCAGGCTGATCGGGTGCGCTTCGCCGTCGACGTAGCCCGCGAGATCCTCGGCGGGCCAACCGATCTTGAGCAGCCTCTGCTTGACCCGGCCGCGCTCGCTGGGGTGGACGATGACGGTGTCGTCGTCGATCCGGGCGCCGAGCATGGGGGCAATCTTCTTGTTGCGCAGCACCTCTTCGAGCACCGCGCGATCCAGGCTCACCAGCGTCAGACCGTGCGCGGGATTCTTCACCAGCTGCAGGCGGCCGTAGCGGGCCATGGTGTCGACGATGTCGACCAGCAGCGGCTGCGGCACCGCGTAGCGCGAGAAGCTGACCAGCGCGTCGACCACCTGCTCGGCGTCGTGGCCGGCCGCGCGGGCGTTCCACAGCGCCAGCGGCGTGATGCGGTAGGTGTGCACGTGTTCGGGCGCGCGTTCGAGCTCGGCGAACGGCGCGATGGCGGCGCGCGCCGCGCCTGCCAGCTCGTGGTCCACCTCGAGCAGCACCGTCTTGTCGGACTGCACGATCAACGGTCCGTCAGTCATCTAAGCGCCACTCCTCCTCCTCTGCGTGGGCATGCCACCCATTATCGAGCGGTGGCCGACACGACCGACGTGATGCGGTGGATGGCGAAGTCACGCAACCGGCCGGACGCGGAATCGAACGCCACCAACTGGCCGCCCTTGATGGTGATGGGCGACACCACGCGCTGGGTGGCCACCCCCGCCGCATCCAGATAACCGATGACCAGGGTCTCTTGTTCCCTGGCCGCGCGCTGCAGCTGCGTCATGGTGACCGCCGGGTCGACGCGGACGTTGCCGAACGGTGCGGCGGTCACCTTACGCAGCACCGCCACCACCGCGTGGAGGCTGTCGGTATTGGGGCGCCGGGCCGGGCGGTACGGCCGGCGTTGCTGCGGGGTGGCCACCCTGGCGCCACGCGGACGGACGTCGACGATGGCTCCAGAGGAGTCCTCGGCGGCCGGGGCGAACCCCGCGGCGCGCAACGCGGTGAGCACCTCGCCGATGGGCGCGGGCGACACCGCGACCGTCGGCGCCAGGGCCCGCAGCTGCACCTCTTCGGTCGCCGGAGCGGCCACTGCCTGGGCCAGCAGCGCTGGGTCCTCGCAGCGCACGAACGACGAGGCCATGCCGATCCGCAGCTGCCCGTGCCGTCGCGCGACGTCGTCGATCAAATAGGTGAGGCCTTGGGGCACCGGCGTTGTGGAATGGTTGGCGAACAGCGAATGCATCCAGTCGCGCGTCTTGCCGACATCGAGCGCGTGCCGGATCGACTGCTCGCTGACGCGGTACACCATTGCGGTGCCCGCGGATTCGACGGTGGCCACGACGGCGAGTTCCTCGGCCAGGTCGCGTTCCAGCGGCCCGGGCACGACCACCGTCAAATCCGCCTGCACCAGGAAGTGATCGACCGGTTTGGGCAGCGCCCGGTTCATCGCCTCAATGGCAAGCTGCGGATCGCCGTCGTCGTCGAGCAGCGCGCGGCCGGGCGTGCTGATCGCGCCGCGGCCCACCAGGCCCAGGGCGTTGCTCTCGGCGAGCAGATCCCCGACGGGCCCCGGCTGCAACCGCTTGGCCCAGCGCGGCCGCCGCCAGATCAGCGCCGCCGAGGCCGCCGCCGCGTCGACGCCGGCGCCGGGGGGCAGCTCGGACAGCATGCCCAGCAACAGCCGGCGATCCAGCGGCGCGGCCGTGGAGTACAGCCCGTCGGTGAGGGCCCCGTAGGGCTTGGCGTCGGGGCCGCGACTGCCGATCAGGGCCGGGCGCCCGGGCAGGTCCAGCCAGCTGCTGGCCAACAGCTGCCAGCGCTCGGCGACCGACATCGCCGTGTAGCGGTCGGTGGCGATCGTCGGCGCCCAGTACGGTGCCTCGCCGGTGACCGGTTCGGGGTCGGGCATGCCGCTTGCGATCAATCCGGCCGCGGCCGCGACTTCGAGGAGCAGGCCCAGCCGCTGCTCCTCGATGCCGGTCACCTTGCTCAGCCGTTTGACTTCACGGATCCCCAGGCCGCCGCTGCGCAGCTCGGAAACCGGCGCGGTGGAAAGGGTTTCGAGCAGGACGTCGACCTCGCGCAGCAGGTCGATGACGGCCCCGGCGGCCGCGGCGTCGGCATCCTCGGGCGTGGTGGTCGACACCACCGGGTCGGGTGCCGTCAGTTGCGTGGGGCCGGGCTGCTCGCCGCGCAACAGCTGCCCGACGTGGCGGGGCAGGATCACCGTCTCGGCGTCGATGCGCCGCAGCAGGCCCATGGCCAGCAGCTGGGGCACCGGCCGGTCGGCGGGCGCACCGGGCGCGGCGTCACGGGTGCGTCCCATCGGCGAGCCCTCGAGAAGCTTCTCCACAACGTCGAGCTGTGCCTGGCTGAGGTCGTCGATCAGGGCGGCGATCTGCTCGGCGCTGCGCGAGGTGTCCTCGAGGATGACCTGACCCGGATGCCACGGCATGCCCGTCGCGGCGTCAGGGGCGACCCGCAGCGTGGCCTCGCCCCAGACCAAGGCGCGTTGCCGCAGGTCGTCGACCGCCTCCAGGACATCGGCTTCGGGGGCGCGGTCACCGATCAGCGCCAGCAGCTTCGGGGTGGGCACCGGCTCGGCGTCGGCCTGCAGCACCAGCAGCGCGTCGAGCACGGCCAGGCGCAGGAAGTCCAGGTCGTCGGTGCCGGCCTTGATCGACTGGCGGGCCTGGGCGCGGGCGGCCAGTGCGGCGATGCTGCCGGGCGGGGGCTGGGCGAGGTCCGGCCGCAACTCCAACAGTCGGATCAGCTGCTCATCGGATAACTCGGCCAGCCACGACCCCAGCGGGATATCCGGGGTGTTGTCGGTCATTGCTGACCAGCGTAAAGCAGGTCGCGGCTACCGAGCAGACCTCGACGGCCCATCGACGCACCTGGGCACATGCCCCTGAGTCCGACGGCGACGCGTCGCGAACTCCGGTCTTGCGCCACACGCGCATTGCCACCTGTAAGAATGGACGTCGTGGCTGACACTGCAGAGGGCAAAGCGCGCAAGACCAAGTACGTCGACAATGGCTGGCCGACGACGGACCCCGACGACCACGCGGTCAGCGAACTCGTGACCGATCGCACGGGTGCGCTGTCGCCCTTCGGCGAGCTGGTGTTCCCGCTGCCCTCCACCGAGCTGCCCTACCTGCACCCGGTCACCGTCGTCAATCGGTAGGTCGCCAGATGGCCAGGGCCTCTGAGGCCTCGCAATCCTCGGCGAACTGGGCCTCCAACGAGCCCGGCTCGGGCGGGCTGTCGCATCTGGACGACCACGGCGCGGCGCACATGGTCGACGTCAGCGAGAAGGTAGCAACCAAGCGGACCGCGGTCGCCGCGGGTGTCCTGCGCACCTCGGCGCACGTGGTGGCGCTGATCTCGACCGGTGGCCTGCCCAAGGGCGACGCGCTGGCCACCGCCCGGGTGGCCGGGATTCAGGCAGCCAAGCGCACCAGCGACCTCGTCCCGCTATGTCATCAGCTCGCGCTCACGGGGGTCGACATCGACTTCACGGTAGGCGAATCTGAGATCGAGATCATCGCAACGGTGCGAAGCACCGACCGCACGGGGGTGGAGATGGAAGCGCTCACGGCCGTCAGCGTCGCGGGCCTGACGCTCTACGACATGATCAAGGCGGTAGACCCGGCCGCACGGATCGACGACATTCGAGTGCTGCGCAAGGAAGGCGGCAAGACCGGAAGGTGGGCGCGCCCATGAGCACCCGTTCAGCCCGCGTCATCATCGCCTCGACCCGCGCGTCGTCGGGCGTGTACGACGACCGATGCGGCCCGATCATCACCGAATGGCTGGCCGAGCGCGGCTTTTCGGCCGAGCAGCCCGAAGTCGTCGCCGACGGGCCGCCGGTCGGCGACGCGCTGCGCACGGCGATCGACGCCGAAGTCGACGTCATCATCACCTCGGGTGGCACCGGCATCTCGCCGAGCGACAGCACCCCGGACCAGACCGTGGCCGTCGTCGACTACCTGATCCCGGGGCTGGCCGAAGTGATCCGCCAGTCGGGCCTGCCCAAGGTGCCGACGTCGGTGCTGTCGCGCGGCGTGTGCGGCGTGGCCGGCCAGACGCTGATCGTCAACCTGCCCGGTTCGCCCGGCGGGGTGCGCGACGGCCTCGGAGTGCTCGCCGATGTGCTGGATCACGCGCTCGACCAACTCGCCGGTAAAGATCACCAGCGATGACGCTCGTGGTGCGCGCTGCCATGACCGAGCACCCGATTTCACTGGCCGAGCATGAAGAGTTGGTGGGCCATCAGTCGGCCGGGGCCATCGTGGGGTTCGTCGGCGTGATCCGCGACCACGACGGCGGACGGCGCGTGGTGCGGCTCGAGTACTCCGCGCACCCGTCGGCCGAGCAGGTCATCGCCGACGTGGTCGCCGATGTGGCCGGGCAATCCAGCGGTGTGCGTGCCGTAGCCGCCAGCCACCGGATCGGCGCGCTGCGCATCGGAGAGGCGGCCCTGGTGGCGGCGGTCGCCGCCGATCACCGGCAGGCGGCGTTTGCCACCTGCGCGCATCTGGTGGACACCATCAAGGCCCGGCTTCCGGTGTGGAAGCACCAATTTTTCGCCGACGGAACCGAGGAGTGGGTGGGCTCGGCCTGACGTCCTGGCCGCGACCCCCGTCGCGAACGGCGCGTGGTGGCGAGTGATGCGCCGTGCCCAACACGCCCCGAAGAGGAGGGTTTTCGGGGCGTGTGGGGAGTCTGGCGGCGTTAGGCGCTGGGTGACGGCTGAGCGAGAGCGTCCAGCGCGTCGTTGCCCTGAACGTCCTGCGCCCGGATCGCGTCCCACAGCTGCTGCGTGTAGGCGGTGTCCTCGACGTGCTGAGGCATGCCGGCCGGTACGAAGCCGTGGAAGTCCGTGTCCACGACGGGCGGAGCGTCCGCGGGGGGCGCGGGCGGCATGGCGTCGGCCGGCGGCGGGGCGTCGGCCGGAGGCGCGGGCGGGAGGGCGTCCGCCGGAGGCGCGGGCGGCAGGTCCGCCGGCGGTGGCGGCGGGGCGTCCGGCGCTGCGGGCCGGTCGAACGAGGCCAGTTGCACCGGAGCGGGCGGGGGAGCGTCCGGCGGGGGCGCGTCGGCGGGCGGCGCCAGCGGCGCGGGCGCACCGTTGAGGCCGGGCGCGTCCAGGCCGGCCGGAGCGGGCAGGTCGCGCTGCGTGGGACCCGACAGGGGCCCGCCGCACACGGGCCAGGCGCCACGGCCCTGGGTGGCGAGAACCCGCTCGGCGACGGCGATCTGCTGTTCCTTGGTGGCGAGTTCGGCCGACGGGGCGTACTGGCCGCCGCCGTGCGACGCCCAGGTGCTCGCGCTGAACTGCACGCCGCCGTGGTAGCCGTTACCGGTGTTGATGGCCCAGTTGCCACCGGATTCGCAACGGGCTACCTGATCCCATTCACCGTCGGTGGCCGCGGCCGCTTGGCCGGCAAGGGCGATGCTGCCGCCACCAAGAACCGCACCGGTGAAGGCGATCTTGGCGACGCTGATGTTTGAACTGCTGGGCTTACGGTGACGTCCACTCATACGCGCCGGGGTATTCCTCTCTCGTCACGCGCCTGCGAGGTCAGCTGTCGGGTTCGGGTTGGAGAGGCCACCCGGCCGACGTTGTCCTCAAGCGGACGACGCCGGCTTCACCCCTAGGAGCCGCGAGCGGCCCCAGTCCGATCACGGTGGACCGGTGGGTCCCCCGTCTCCATCCATGTAGTTCGGTGGCCCCCGCCTATTGGATGGAGCTCGGCGCGATAGGGAGGGGAGGTCGCCAATCGGGATGGCTGGCGAGCCTTCGGAGACGGTAACGGTTTCTGTTGGTCTCGTCACGTCTTGCGAAACCCGGCGTTTCCCTCTCGGCCATCTGCGAAAACCCCAGGAACACGAGGTGTTTGCGCAGGTCATAGTGGGCGATATCGCAGCGTGACCGCGCCGTTATAAATCCGTTACGTGAGATAACTCACAGTTTCAGCCGCCAGAAAAGGGCGGCAGGACATCGATTGTGTCACCGGATTGCAACGTCACGGTCTCGTCGCGCACGGCGATCCCGTCGCGCAGGTATGAGCACCGCGTCAATACCGTGGCGAGGCGGGACCCTCGCGCGGCGAGCCGCCCCACCAGTTCGCCGACCGTGGTGCCGGGGCGCAGCACCACCGTCTCGGACTCGACGTCAGCGGCCGCGCGGGCGGCGGCGAAGTAGCGCACCGTCACCTGGATTCCGTTTGCTTGGACAGGGGTCTGTCCCATCGGGCTAGCCACCGATCGCGCTCATCGGGCGGTCGGGCTGGATGAAGTTGGGGTCGTTGATGCCGTGTCCGGCGGGCTTGCCCCACATCGCGGTACGCCACGCCGCCTCGATCGCGTCGTCGGACCCGCCGCCGCGCAGCAGGCCGCGCAGGTCGGTCTCCTGTTCGGCGAACAGACAGCTGCGGATCTGGCCGTCGGCCGTCAACCGGGTGCGGTCACAGGCCGCGCAGAACGCGTGCGAAACCGAGGCGATGACGCCGAACTTCCCGCTCGGGGTGCCCGGGCCCGTGTCGACCAGCCAGAGCTCGGCGGGGGCCGAGCCGCGCGGCGCCGGGTCGGGGCGCAGCCGGAAGTGCGGGCGCAGGGCCGCCAGCACGTCGTCGGCGCTCAGCGCGGCATCCCGGCGCCACTGGTGCCCGGCATCCAGCGGCATCTGCTCGATGACGCGCAGTTGGTAGCCGTGCTCGAGGCAGAACCGCAACAGTCCCACCACGTCCTCGCGCCCGGTGGCGGGGTCGAGCACCGCGTTCACCTTCACCGGCGTCAGGCCCGCGTCGTTGGCGGCGGCCAGGCCGGCCAGCACGTCGGTGAGCCGGTCGCGGCGGGTGATGGCCGCGAAATGGCGCCGATCCACGCTGTCCAGCGAGACGTTGACGCGGTTCAGGCCCGCCGCCGCGAGCGCGGCGGCGCGCCGCGCCAGCCCGACACCGTTGGTGGTCAGCGAGATCTCCGGCCGGGGCCGCAGGGCGGCGGCCGCGGTGACCACCTCTTCGAGGTGGCGCGCCAGCAGCGGTTCGCCGCCGGTGAAGCGCACGCTGGTCACGCCCAGCCGGGTGACCGCGATGCGCATCAGCCTGGCCAGCTCGTCGGCGCTCAGCAGCTGCTCGCCGGGCAGCCAGTTCAGGCCCTCGGCCGGCATGCAATAGCTGCACCGCAGGTTGCAGCGATCGGTCAGCGAGACCCGCAGGTCGGTGGCGACCCGGCCATAGGTGTCCACCAGCGGCCCGGTGGCGGGAGCGTCGGCGGGCACGGCCGGGCCGTCGCGGCTCGGTACCGACGGGAGGCCCAGCGTCGTCAGCGTCATGCGGCCACCGGCGGGGCGTAGTGCACCGGCGAGCCGACCGGGACGATCTGCTTGCCCAGCGGCATCAACGACACCGGGATCAATTTGAGGTTGGCCAGCGCCAGCGGGAGGCCCACGATCGTGAGCGCCATCGCCGCGGCGCTGACCAGATGGCCGATCGCCAGCCACACGCCGAACAGCACCACCCAGATGACGTTGCCGATCAGCGCGGCGGACCCCGCGGTCGGCTTGTCCACGATCGTGCGCCCGAACGGCCACAGCGCGTAGGAGGCGATGCGCAGCGACGCGAAGCCGAACGGGATGGTGATGATGAGCAGGAAGCTGAGCAGCGCCGCAGCCAGGTACCCGACGGCCATCCACAGGCCGCCGAATATCAACCAGATGACGTTCAGGATCAGGCGCATATCTCCTCCGCGGGTATTACCAAGCGTACCGAGTGAGGAATAACGGGGGTGCTCGTTACCCGGGCATCCGAGTAGGATCAGACTCCTAATACGGCGTCCTGCGCAGGCGGGACGCTTATTGTGTTGGCGATTTCTATTGATCCGTTAGACAAGCAGGTGAGTCCAGTGCCGACGGGCAAGGTTAAGTGGTACGACGCTGACAAGGGTTTCGGCTTCCTGTCGCAAGAGGACGGCGAAGACGTCTACGTCCGCTCGTCGGCGTTGCCCGCCGGGGTCGAGGGCCTCAAGGCGGGCCAGCGGGTGGAGTTCGGCATCGCCTCCGGACGGCGCGGACCGCAAGCGTTGAGCCTCAAGCTGATTGAGCCGCCGCCCAGCCTCACCAAGACCCGTCGCGAGGCGCCGGCCGAGCACAAGCACAACCCCGACGAGCTGCACGGCATGGTCGAGGACATGATCACCCTGCTGGAAAGCACCGTGCAGCCCGAGCTGCGCAAGGGTCGCTACCCGGACCGCAAGACCGCCCGCCGGGTCTCCGAGGTGGTCAAGGCCGTCGCGCGGGAACTCGACGCCTGACGTCGGCTCGTTATTGAGCGACTATGGGAGCTATGGCTTCCTATATCGCGCAAGCGGGCGAATTCACCCGCGACACCAACTACATCAGCACCCGCATCACCGCCGATGGGCGCGACGGTTACCCCGTCGAGCCCGGCCGGTACCGGCTGATCGTCGCGCGTGCGTGCCCCTGGGCGAACCGCGCGATCATCGTGCGCCGTTTGTTGGGCCTGGAAAGCGTTCTCTCCATTGGCTTTTGTGGCCCCACCCACGACGAGCGCAGTTGGACGTTCGATCTCGATCCCGGCGGCGTCGACCCGGTGCTGAAGATTCCGCGGCTGCAGGACGCCTACTTCAAGCGGTTCCCCGACTACCCCAAGGGCATCACGGTCCCGGCGATCGTGGATGTGCCGACCGGGGCGGTCGTCACCAACGACTTCGCGCAGATGACGCTCGACTTCTCGACGCAATGGTCGGCCTACCACCGCGACGGTGCGCCCGAGCTGTATCCCGAGCACCTGCGCGACGAGATCGACGAGGTGAGCAAGCGGGTCTACACCGAGATCAACAACGGTGTGTACCGGTGCGGGTTCGCCGGCTCGCAGCAGGCCTACGAAGCGGCGTATGACCGGTTGTTCACCGCCCTGGATTGGGTGAGCGAACGGCTGACCGATCAGCGATTCCTGGTGGGCGACACCATCACCGAGGCCGACGTGCGGCTGTTCACCACGCTGGCCCGCTTCGACCCGGTCTATCACGGACACTTCAAATGCAACCGCAGCAAACTGAGCGAGATGCCGGTGCTGTGGGCCTACGCGCGCGACCTGTTCCAGACGCCGGGTTTCGGGGACACCGTGGACTTCGTCCAGATCAAGCAGCACTACTACATCGTGCACGCCGACA
The DNA here is from genome assembly GCF_059812885.1 of Mycobacterium sp. NGS33. Classification (NCBI taxonomy): domain Bacteria; kingdom Bacillati; phylum Actinomycetota; class Actinomycetes; order Mycobacteriales; family Mycobacteriaceae; genus Mycobacterium; species Mycobacterium sp. NGS33. The sequence continues at coordinate 149,721 of NZ_JCALDN010000010.1, forward strand.
TCAATCCCACCCGGATCGTGCCCAAGGGTCCGGACCTGGCCGGATGGCTGACCCCCCACGGGCGAGAAGCCTTGGGCGGCAAGCCCTTCGGGCAGGGAACGCCGCCCGGGCCGCCCGTCGACGGTGAACGCGTGCCGGCCGGCCACGGGGCTTGACGGTTTCTCCGCCGAACGTCGACTTGTTGGGCGCACAGTGGTGTTTCCCCCGACAAGTCCGCGTTCGCCCGAAAGGCGACCTCAGAAGGTCAGCCGCACCGACCATTCCGCGTGGGGCACGTCGTGCAGCTCCCCTGCGGGATCCACCGCCAACGTCAGCAGCTGCACGACGATCCCGGCCAGGCGCCCGCGATGCGGGTCGACCGAGGGGATCGTCACGGCGAAGCGGGTGCCGGGCCGAAAGAGGGTGCTGGTGGTATTCGTTGGGTCGTCGTAGACCTGCAGCAGCCGCCACGGTGCCCGGTAGATGGCGTCCGGCACCGAAAGCTGAATGGGGTAGCGCTCGGTGACCCGTAGCTCGCCCTGGTTCTGCGGCGACTCGCAGTCTTCGAGGTTGAGCACGTTGCAATACAGGTAGGGCCCCACCCGCGTCAGATGCCCGTGCGAATAGGCGCTGATCTCGGGGTGCTGCGGGCCGGAGCGCCCCACCAGCAGCCAGGTGCCCACCCCCGCGCCGGCGCAGAGCACGGCCACCAGGCAGGCGAGCAGCACGGCCACACCCCGCTTGCGTTGCGGTTTCACTCGGCGACCACCGCCGCGGCGCCGGCACCGCGGCGCTTGCCCTCCTGCTCGACCATGATTGGCCTGTTTCCTCCCAGGCCGGGAATCAGTGAGTTGCCGCGGAAGCTGACAAGCGTCTGCGCCAGGCCCAGGATGAGCAGCGCAGTGACCGCGGTGAAGCCGACCCACAGTTCGGTGTACACCAACACCCCCACCGCGCCGCCGAGGACCCACGCCAATTGCAGCGTCGACTCCGAGCGCCCGAAGCCCGAGGCGCGGGATTCCTCGGGCAGGTCGTTCTGCAGCGACGCGTCCAGGGACGCCTTGGCGATGGCGCTGGCGCCCGACGTGACCAGGGTGGCGATCACGGCCACCACCAGGTTGCCGGCCACCGCGGCGGCCAGCGCGACCGCGCTCACCGCCACCGTGCAGCGCACCACCAGCGCGGCGGGCCTGCCCAGCTTCAGGCGCGCGCTGGTGAAGTTGCCGACGAAATTGCCGATCCCGGCCGCGGCGCCGATCACTCCGAGCATGGCGACCTGGGCCCAGCCGTTGGCCTGATGCGCCTTGGCGACGAACGCGGGGTAGAGGAACAGGAAGCCGACCATGACCTTGATGGTGCAGTTGCCCCACAGCGAGGTGATGATGTTGCGCCCCAACGGTTGTCGAAGCGCCCCGCTGACTTCCTGGTGCCAGCTGCGCCGCAGCGGTTCGCTGTCCTGCCGGTAACTCAGGGTGGCGGGAACCTCGCCGGCGGTCACCTCGACCCAGCGCGGTATCCGCATGGACAGCATCGCGCCGGCGATCGTCACCGCGATCACCACGAACAACGCCCCGGGCAGCTTGAACAGGTGGGTGCAGACGAACTCGACACCACCGGCGATCGCGCCGCCGACGATGGTGCCGCCCAGCAGGCCGAACATGGTCAGGCGGGCGTTGACGCGCACCAGGTCGATGGTCGGCGGCATCACCCGTGGGGTCACGGCGCTGCGCAGCACGCTGAACGACTTGGAGAACACCATCATCGCGAGCGCACACGGATAAAGCACCCAGGACGGGAAGCTGCCGGTGGCGCCGTCGTAGTTCATGACCAGCAGCACCGCCAGCGCGGTGCGCAGGGCGAACGACGCGGCCAGCGCAGCGCGACGGCCGTGCTGCAGCCGGTCCAGCGCGGGCCCGATCAGCGGTGCGATCACCGCGAACGGCGCGATGGTGATCAGCAGATACAGGGCGACCCGGCCCTTGCTCTCGCCAGTGGCAGCGGCGAAGAACAACGTGTTGGCCAGCGCGACGGCCATCGCCGCGTCCACCGCGAAGTTGGCCACCACGGGCCACGTCAGCGCCGTCAGGCCGGACTTGTCGGCGCCGTCGGCCGTCGCGGCGCGCTGCACCATCCAGTACATGCGCGAACCCATTTCGCGGCTGCGCAGTGCCGCGGCGCGGGTGACGGTGATCCGCTCACCGGACGCCGGGCTACGCGGTGGCGCCTCGTTGCTGCGATTGCGCTCCGGCTGGTGGCCCAGCGGGGGCAAGTAGCGGTTGGCGCTCGGCATGGGCGACGGACGGCGGGCGCGCCGATCGGCATCGTCGCCCGCGGGGTAGTTGGCCGCGCCCGGATGTTGGGCGCTCTTGCGGGGCCGGCGGCCCGGCTGAGAGGCCACTCGGCCCGGGTCGTTTTGCCGCCGTCCAGACACGTCGCAATTCTCCCCTATGCCGCCTGGATGCGTCTGCAGGTAACGGGGCGTGGCTCGCCAACCTAGTATTGGAAACGCAATGCAGAAAGAAGACAGCGTGACCAGACCTATCGAGGCATCCGCCAGGTCGACCGGGGCCGACTGGCCCGAGGGGTTGGCGGCGGTGCTCACGGGCGCCGCAGACCAGGCCAGGGCCGCCGTCGTGGAGTTCAGCGCACCGGAGATGGTCGGCGACTACCTGGGCGTCGGCTACGAAGACCCGAGCAGCGCCACCCACCGCTTCCTGGCGCACCTGCCCGGCTACCAGGGTTGGCAATGGGCCGTCGTCGTCGCCGCCTATCCCGGCGCCGACCACGCGACCATCAGCGAGGTCGTGCTGGTGCCCGGGCCGACCGCATTGCTGGCACCCAAATGGGTGCCGTGGGACCAGCGGGTGCGGCCCGGCGACCTGAGCCCCGGCGACCTGCTGGCGCCCGCCGCCGACGATCCCCGGCTGGTTCCTGGCTACACCGCCAGCGGTGATCCCCAGGTTGACGAGACCGCCGCCGAGATCGGGCTGGGCCGGCGCTGGGTGATGAGCGCCGAGGGCCGATCGGACACTGCCGAACGCTGGCGCGCCGGCGATTACGGGCCCGACTCGCCGATGGCGCGGTCCACCAAGCGGGTGTGCCGCGACTGTGGCTTCTTCCTGCCGCTGTCGGGATCGCTGGGCGCGCTGTTCGGCGTGTGCGGCAACGAACTGTCGGCCGACGGCCACATCGTCGACAAGCTCTACGGCTGCGGCGCCCACTCGGACACACCCGCCCCGGCGGGCACCGGGTCGCCCGCGTACGAGCCGTACGACGACGGCCTGCTGGACGTCACCCAGACGCCGGTCGAACCGTCGGCCTCGCCTGAGGTGTCCGCCGAGACCCCTGCGGCGCCGGGGGAATCCGAGA
>NZ_JCALDN010000011.1:0-126126 GCF_059812885.1 Mycobacterium sp. NGS33
GCCGCCGCCGGGCGCGGCCTGACCGGCGGGGGCACCATCTTGCCGATGAGCGACGTGATCCGCCTGGCCCGCCACGCCCATCACTACCTGGCGATCTTCGACAAGGGCAAGGCGCTGGCGCTCTATCACACCAAACGCCTGGCCTCACCCGGGCAGCGAATAGTCTTGTACGCCAAGGACCGCGGCTGCTCACACCCGGGCTGCACCGTGCCCGGTTACTATTGCGAAGTCCACCACGTCACCGACTACGCCGCGTGCCACACCACCGACGGTAACGACCTCACCTTCGCCTGCGGCCCGCATCACCGACTGCTCAAACCCGGCGGCTGGACCACCCGCAAAACCGCCCGCGGCGACACCGAATGGAGACCGCCGCCCGAACTCGACCGGGGCCAGCCGCGCCTCAATAGCTTTCATCATCCCGAGAAACTGCTCCGCGATGGAGACGACGACGAGGGGGCGGGCCCGGGGGAGGAGTGACCCCCGCGCTCGCGACGGCCGGGTCCCGCGCCGCCTCCTTGGCCGCGATGTAGCCGTACACCAACCCCTGCGCAATCGTCGCGCCCGCACCCGGATACGTCGCGCCGAACGCGTTGGCGGCGGTGTTGCCGATCGCGTACAACCCCGCGATCGCCCCGCCGTCCTCGCGCAACACCCGCGCCCGCTCGTCGGTCCGCAGCCCACCGCAGGTGCCCAGATCGGACAGCACCATTTTCACCGCGTAAAACGGGCCGTTGACCAGCGGACGCAGGTTCGGGTTCGGCTTGTTGGTCGGGTCCCCGTAGTAGCGATCGTAGGCGCTGCGTCCGCGGCCGAAGTCGGGATCCTCACCGGCGGAAGCGTTTTGGTTGAATCGGGTCATGGTCGCGAAGAACTCCGACACGTCAACGCCGATCCGGGCAGCCAGGTCGGTGAGGTTGTCCGCGCGCGCCGCGATGCCGGCGTCATACCACCCCTGCGGGATGCGCATCCGCGGAAAGAGTTCGGCGCCAAAGACGTAACTGTTGCGATACTGCTGATCGAAGACGATCCACATCGCCTCCACCGGACTACCCGAGCGCTCCAGCTCCAGCAATCGCTGCCCGAACGACATGTAGTCCGTCGCTTCGTTGGCGAACCGGCGCCCATGCTGATCCACGATCAGGCACCCCGGCAGCGAGCGCTCGGCCAGCATCACCACCGGCGCCTTGCCCGGCAACGGCGCGACGGCCGGAAACCACCACGCCTGATCCATCAGATCGATGCCGGCCCCGATTTCCTGTCCCGCGCGGATCCCGTCGCCGGTGTTGGCGGTCGTGCCGAGGCTGAGGTGGGCGCCCAACGATTCGGATTGGAACTTCCAGCGCATGTCCATGCTGTGGTCGAAACCGCCGGTGGCAAGCACCACGCCGCGCCGCGCGGTGATGGTCACCTCGTGGCCGTCGTGCTCGACGACGGCGCCGGTTACGCGGTCGCCATCGCGGGCGAGGCGCGCCAGTGCGGTGCCCGTCCACACCGGGATGCCGGCGCGCAGCACCCCGGTGAACAGCCCGGCCATCAAGCCTTGTCCGCCCGCGGCGTAACGCCGGCCCACCATCCGGCCGCCCACGCCCTGCGCCAGCCGCTTGCCGTAGGTCGGAATTCCCTTGCGTGGCATGCGGGTCACCAGGTTCATCCAGCGATAGTCGGCGCCCGTCGTGGGCATCGGAACGGTGACTTCCATCAGGCCGGGCTCCAAGCGGGTGCGGTACTCGCCGAGCAGCGAGGTGTCGAAGGGGCGGCATTCGCAGGTGCGGCCCGCGGCGCTGCCGCCCGGTTCCTCGGGGTGGTAATCGGAGTAATCGCGGGCCCAAAACAGCCGCAGCGGTGTCGTGCGGCGCAGCATGTCGACCGTCGCGGCCACGTGTGCCACGAACGCGGCGGACCGCTGCGCGGGCGCCGAGCCCGCGACCACCGCGTCTAGGTAGGCACCGGCGCGCTCCGCGGTGTCGCCCGCGTTCGCCTCCGTCAGCACCGGGCTGGCCGGCAGCCACAGCGCGCCGCCGGACCGGGCGGTCGATCCGCCCACGTACGACGATTTCTCCACGATCAACACCGACAGCCCCAACTCGTGCGCCGCCAGCGCCGCGGCCATGCCGGTACCGGAGCCGACGACGAGCAGGTCAACGCATGCGTCGGCCACGGGAAGTCCGGCGGGAATCGTCGCGCTGTGCGTCCTCACGTCGGCAACGGTAGGCCGTGACGTCGCCGGGCAGGAATAGCCGTCCTGATCAGTGGAACAAGGGGTCCCGCGAACGGGCCGCAGCGAGTTTAATCAGGCGTATGACGTCGCACATCGAGGCCGACGAGGTTCGTCTGATAGAAGCGCAGGCCGCGCCGACGCGGTTCGCCCGCGGCTGGCACTGCCTGGGCCTGCTCAGGGATTTCGGGGACGGCAAGCCCCACGCGATCAACGCCTTCGGGCAGAAACTCGTCGTCTTCCGGGGCGGTGACGGCAACATCAATGTGCTCGACAGCTATTGCCGCCACATGGGGGGTGACCTGTCCCAGGGGGAGGTCAAGGGCGACGAGATCGCCTGTCCGTTCCACGACTGGCGGTGGGGCGGCGACGGGCGGTGCAAGCAGGTGCCCTACAGCCGGCGCACCCCCAAACTGGCCCGCACCCAAGCCTGGACCACGCTGGAGCAGGACGGCATGTTGTTCGTCTGGAATGACCCCGAGCGCAAACCGCCGCCATCGGAGGTGACGATCCCGCGCATCGAGGGAGCCACCAGCGACCAGTGGACCGACTGGCACTGGTACACCACGGTGGTGGGGAGCAATTGCCGCGAAATCATCGACAACGTCGTCGATATGGCGCATTTCTTCTACATTCACGGCTCGCTGCCGACGTACTTCAAGAACATCTTCGAGGGCCACGTGGCCACGCAATACATGAACGGTGGAAGCCGACCCGACATGGGTGGCACCGGATCGCAGATGTTGGGGACGACGTCGGTGGCGTCCTACTATGGCCCCTCGTTCATGATTGACGACCTGACGTATCACTACGAGCATGGCGACGCCAAGACCATCCTCATCAATTGCCACTATCCGATCGACTCGAATTCCTTTGTGCTGCAATACGGCATCATCGTGAAGAAATCGGATACGCTGCCCGACGATCAGGCCATGCAGACCGCGATCACCCTTGGCGACTACGTCAAACTCGGCTTCGAGCAGGACGTCGAGATCTGGCGACACAAGGCCCGCATCGACAACCCACTGCTGGTCGAGGAGGACGGCCCGGTCTACCAGCTGCGCCGCTGGTATCAGCAGTTCTATGTCGACGCCGCCGACGTGCAGGCGGATATGGTGGACCGCTTCGAATTCGAGCTCGACACTACCCGCCCCTACGAGGCGTGGATGAAAGAGGTCGAGGCCAACATGGCGGCTCAGGCCTGATGTCTTTGAAATCGTCCCTGCGCGAGGACAATCGGCTCGACGAGATGCCGATGGTGCCGGTGACGTGCCGCAACTGTGGTGCGCGGGTGCTGGCACGCAAGAGCAGCTGGAACCAGACCAGCGTGCAGTGGAACGCCGAGGCAACGGCCCAATGCGCTGAACGTGCCGAGGCGCAACAGATTTCGGTGCCCGGCAGTCGCGGCGTGTTCGTGGCATGCTCGGCGCTGAGCGAGTCGATAGTCGACGCGGTGCGACACGGCGCCCTGGCGATGGTCGACGACGGCGTTCCGATCGGGACTTGAAAGTCTCAGGCGCACAGCGGAACCGGTCAGTCGCCGAATATCTCCATTGGTCCGACGTGAGCGCGGTTGATCTTGACCCGCTCCGTCAAGCACCATGATCCATCGGGTCGGCGCCGCCAGGTGTCGTGGTAGTCGCCGATGGTGTAGAACCGCTTCGTCGGGTCAGCCGTCGAGTTCAAGTGCACATCGCGGATATACGCGCGACTGACTGCGCTGTCTCCCGTGACGTCGACGATGACGTTGCCCAAGAGGTGCTGGGTGGGACCGCATCTGTCGAGGTACTGGCGAATCAGTTCGATGATCGCCGTGCGTCCCTGCAGCCGGCCCGTCCCGAGGTCCCCTTGCGCATCCTCGGCAAGGATTTCGGCCGTCGCCGCCCAATCGCGGTCGTCCATGGCCCGGGCGAACCGGATCAGCGCGCGTTGCACGTCACGCTCGTCGCAGAGAGCCTGCAATCGATCAGCAACCATGTCAGGCGTGCGCGCCGCCGTCGATACGGATCTCGGTGCCGGTGATGAATGCGCCGTCGTCGGAAGCGACCATGGCGATCACCGCGGCGACCGAACTCGGGTCGCCCAGGATCTCGTTCTCTGTCCCGTGCAGCAGCGGTGTCTGCTTGGCCCACAGCCCGAGGTCATATCCCTGTGGCATCTTGTCCAGCGTACTCATCGCGAGCGCGGTCGCGACCCCGCCCGGCTGAATGTTGACCGCCCGCAACCCTTGTTTGGAGTACTCGAGGGCCAACGAGTGCGTGAACGACAACACTCCACCCTTGCTGGCCGCGTAGGCCGCCATGTACGGGTGTGCGAATGACGCTGCGGTGGAGGTGAAGTTCACCACCACGCCCCGCCCGGATTCCAGTAGCGCCGGCAGCGCCTGGCGGGTCATCAGGAAGGTGCCCGTCAGATTGACCGCGATGGTGGCGTTCCAGTCGGCCAATGTGTGTTCGTGGGTGTTGGCGCAACGCTGGATGGCGGCCGCGTTGACGAGCGCGTCGAGCCCGCCGAGTCCGATCACCGCTGTGTCGACCGCGGCGGTGACGGCGTCCTCGTCGGAGATGTCCAGGACGGCGGTGCTCAGACGTGTGCCGGTGCCCGCGTCGTCGGCGGCGGCCGCCGTGCGCGCCAAGCCGTCGGGGGCGATGTCGTAGGCGACGACGGTGGCCCCCTCGTCGAGCAGTCGGGCGACGGTGGCTTGTCCGATGCCGGAGCCGGCTCCGGTGACGATGACCCGCCGATCGGCGAAACGAACCATCGGTGCAGACCTTTCCGTCACGTCAGCTGGAACGCGCTGATTGGGGCCTCCTCCGGGTAGGTGGCCGGGCCGCCCAGGTCGTAGGCGGCGTTCAGCGCGCCGATGAACGCGGGATCGTGCAGGGGTTCGCTCGGGATGTCGAGGTTGATGCCCTTGCCCTTGAGGTCGTCGACCATGATGTCGATGGCCTTGTCGACGGTCAGGTCTTCGGAGCCGTCCATGTTCTTCTTGAGTTCGTCGTAGTCGGAGAAGACCTCGGCCGACCAGTGCACCAGAAATCGGAGTTCGTCGGTGTGGTGACGGGCGATCACGTCGTCACCGTTTTTCAGCAGCCAATGCTCGCGGCTTGCAGGGTCTCCGGCGAACACGGTGTCGAACGCCAGGCCGGCCGGAATCTGTTGGTCCAGTGGGCCATTCGCCTCGCCGCGATGCACCATCATCTCGTTCTGCACCACCACGCCGCGGTTGTTGATCGGGGGCAGGATGCGTTGCGGCGCCCTGAGCGGCCCCTGCGGCCAGTAGGTGAAGCCGCTGCCGGCGTCAAGCGAGAACCAGGTGATGACCTGCGCCATTTTGATCAGGTAATCGCGGAACAGCCCGGATTTGCCCATGACGCTGGTAAGCCACGTCGGGGCATTTTCGTGCCGCACACCGCGAAAGCTCGGCGAATCCAGGTGGCCGGGGTCGCGATTCGCGCACGGGCCGTTGATGTTGAACAGCATCAACTCTGGCTTGGCGTACTCGGCGTTCCAGTAGCTCTTGGCCATGTCGAGGAAACGCTCGTTGTAGAAGCAGTCGTGCAGTTGTGGGTAGAGCACCGCGCCGTAGTTGGCGAGGTAGCCGCGGAAGGTCGGGGTCAGGAACAAATCCAGCGACGGGGTGAACCCGTCGGGAAACATGCCGCTCATCGTCGCCATCAATTCGTCGGCGGACGCGAAATGTTGGGCGATGATCAGCTTCCACGGCCCCTGGGTGCGCACGACGTCGAGAAGCCGCTCGCGCTGGTCGTCGGTGTAGACGTGGTCGATTTCGCGGGGCGGGGCGGCCGGCCGCAGCACGTCGGAAAGCTCCATCCGGCGCTCGTCGGTGAGCATCAGCGGTCTCCTTTGCGGTTCAAGGTTGGTTGATTGTGCGCAGCGTCACCGCGATACGGTCGACCGCTGTCCGGTGATCGGGACGTCAAACCGAAGCGGGTGCGCGAACTTGGCGCGCAGCAGCGCCCCGACCTCCGCGATGGCCAGCCGGCCCCGCGCGGTGGCATCGGATCGCATCAGAAAGCCGTGGTACATCCCGGGATAGCGGGTGACGGTGGTCTGCACGTCGGCGTCTCGTAGCCGGTCGGCGTAGCGCTCACCCCAATCCCGGATCGGGTCGCAACCCCCGGTGACCACGATCGCGGGCGGTAGGCCCGAGAGATCGGCCGCATACGCCGGGATCTGATACGGATCCGTGGGTGGTCCGGCGTCGCCATCAACCAGCGTGTGCATGTAGTCGATATCGTCGTGGGCGAGCAGCGGTGCATCGGGCATCGCAGCGACCGAGGCAACGGACATGTCGCGGTCCAGTCCGGGATACAGCAGCACCTGCGCAAAGATGGCCGGTCCGTGGCGATCCCGCGCGGCCAGTGCGACCGCCGCCGCCAGCGAGCCGCCCGCGCTGTCGCCGACGACAGCGAGCCGATCAGCGTCGACGCCCAATTCACCCGCGTTGCGCGACACCCACTCGGTGGCCGCATAGGCATCGTCGAACTGGGCGGGGGGCGGTGCCTCGGGGGCCAGCCGGTAGTCGACGGCCACGACGGTCGCCGCGGCCGCGGCGGCGAGCTCACGCGCCAAGGGTTCGAATGAGCGGTTGGAGCCCATGACCAGTCCGCCACCGTGCAGGTAGATCAACACCGGGCTACCGGATTCCTGTGTCGGACAATAGATCCTGAGCGGGATGTCATCCGGCGCGCCGGGGATGAGAACCTCGGTGACGCGGGCCATCTCGGGCATTGCCTCGGGCGGCGGCGCGGATTCGAGCCCGGCGCGTACCGCGGCCAGGCCCCGTTGCCGCATCGGAGCGATCTCGCCGAACGAGGCGACCCGCGCGGCCGCGTCGGGATCCATTGCATACGGGGTCATGTCGTCGTCACGTCACTGCGGCGCGGACTCGAACCGCGTCTCGGCCCGTAGTTGTGGAGGCTGTTGCGCGGCTAGGACATTCGCGCGCTCGGCCATCGCCGCACCGACGCTGTCCGGGTGGGTGTGCAGGTAGAAGCGGCCCGCGGCGGACTGGCCGAAGATCATTTCGGCGGCTTCCAACGGATCCATGGCCGCCGCCTTGATGCCGAGCATGGTCGAACGTTGGGCTTCGGCGGCGGCCGCGTCGCCGGCCTCGCCCGGTTCGACGCCGCCCGCGGACTCGAAGATGTTCGAGCGCACAGGTCCGGGCAGCACTGCCTGGACGTGGATGTGATGGTGGTGCCCGGTGGCCCGCACCTCGAGGTGCAGGCACTCGGTCAGCGACAGCACCGCGTGCTTGCTCACGATGTAGGGCGCCTGCAAGGGGATCGCCACCACTGCGCCCACTGACGCGATGTTCCACACCCAGGCCTGCTCGTCGGTGGCCACCATTTTCGGCAGAAAGGCACGCACACCGTAGAACACGCCGCTGACGTTGATGTCGATGATGCGCTGCCAGTTGGCCACCGGCGTGTCCCACAGGTAGCCGAACTGCTCGATGCCAGCGTTGTTGACCAGCAGGCGCACCGGTCCGACGTCGCGGTAGGCGCGGTCGGCGAGGTCGCGGAGGGCATCGGGATCGCGCACGTCGCAGACGACGTCGTGTGCCACGCCACCGGCCGCGGACAACTCGTCGCGCAGCGCCGCGACGGCCGCTTCGTCGACGTCGGCCAATACCACCGTCATCCCCAGCCGGCTGGCGTACCGGGCCAGCCCGGCACCGATGCCGGACCCGGCGCCGGTGATGACCGCGACCCCGCCGCCGAACGCTTGTCGAGCGTCCATCACGATGCGCCGGCGCCGCTTTCGGCGTGCAGCTGCGAGAGCAGGACCGAATTGGTGGCGTCGAGGACAACGTCCATCTCGGTGAACTCCAGGCCATTGGCGCCGCGCTTGACGCCGACGTTGACCGTCCCACTGGACACCGCGAACGGCACGAAGTTCGCGATCTGGTTGACGAAGATGTAGAACCGCGCGCGGGTGGCCCCGTCATCGGAGCCGTCGGAGCCGGTGCGGTGGACGTTGGTGGCGTGGTGCCGCAGCGGGTAGGGGCTTTGCTCGCGGTGCTCGGACAGCCATTCCATCACCGCGTCGCGGCCCTGGAGCTCCGGTGACATCAGCTCTTCGAAAGGGCTTGCGCCGGAATCGCTTCGGGTCAGGTAGCGCACATCTTCGGCGTAACTGGCGGCCAGCTCGTCGTAGTGGGCCTCGTCGTAGTGGTACCAGAAGGATGCGATGAATTCCTGCAATTCCGGCAGCGTGATGTCCTCGCTCATCCCGCCAGTCAACTCCGGGTGTGGCACGGTAACAGCGCGGATGCCCGGTCAGTGGAACACGGGTCTGGGACTCAGCCGGTGATCAGGTCCCACAGGGCTCCGGCGCTCGCGTGCATCGCCGCGTCGGTGACCCGCTCGTCCCAATACCGCACCGAGCCGAACTCCGAGCGCCACGCCAGCGCCGCGCGGGTGAACTCGTGCAATCGGTGCTCACGGGTGGTGCCGATCGCGCCGTGCACTTGATGGGCGTTGCGCACCACCACCGAGGCCGCATGGCCGGCGCACGAACGCGCCACCGCCACAAGGAACTCCAAGTTGAGCGCCGACCATTGACTGACGATCCCGGCGTGCAGTGCGGCCTCGGTCGCCGCCCGGGCGAGCGCGGCCTCGGCGGCGATATCGGAGATCAAGTTCTGTACGGCCTGGAAGCTGGACAGCGGGCGGCCGAACTGAATCCGCGCGGCCGCGTGGTCGATGCACAGCGCCAGGATCCGATCCAGGGCGGCGGTCACTTGGATAGATCGCACCAGGGCGGCTTTCAGCCGTAGCTGGGTGAGCCGGGCCGCGGTGACCGGAACCCCGTGCAGACCAGCCAGATCGGCGGACACCGTGTCGCGCGGCTCGCCGATCAGGTTGCTGCCCGGCGTGATGGTGAGCTGCTCGGTGGCGACGTCGGCGACCCGGTGCCCGCCCTCGGCTCGCCACACGACCGCGATCCGATCGGCGGAAGCGGCCCAGGGCGCGGCGGTCGCGCCGCCCCGCTTGTCGAGCACGCACACGGTCCGAACCGCGTCGTCGACGGGAAGCCCCGTCGCGTCCAGCAGCCAGCAGGCCAATAAGTCGTGCTCGGCCAACGGGATTCGGACGCCGTGGCTGGCGGCCGCGCTCACGAGTTCGGCGGCTTCGTACCAGGTCGCGCCACTGCCGCCGTGCTGTTCCGGACCGGTCAAGCGCACCAGCCCGAGCTCGTCGAGGTGCCGCCACAGGGCGGGGTCGCGCTCGATCGTCGCCGCGGGCGGGTGGGTTTCGCGGTAATCGGAGAAAACCGCGTCCATCATTTCGACGAGGGCGCCGTCAACGGAGGGCCCGGTGCTCATCGCATGCCCAACCCGCGCGCGAGCACGCCACGCAGGACTTCGTTGGTGCCGCCGCGCAGCGTGAAGCCGGGCCGCTGATCCACGGCCGCATTCATCAGGTCGGAGAAGGCCGAGTCCGGCGAGTCCTGCTGGTCGGAGAATTCCGCGATGTCGCCTTCGGTGGTGGTGCCCAGCACCTTGACGACCGCGGCCGGGAGGTCTGCGGGTTCGTGCCGTTCCAGCGCGCCGGCCACCGCGGCGGACATCTGATGTAAGCCGGCGATGCGCGCGACCAGGCGGCCCAGCGTGGGGTCGCGGGGGATGGTGTTCGCCGCCATGCGATCGGCGCACGCCGCCAACAGCACGAACGTGGACAGGAACCGCTCGGGTCCGCTGCGTTCGAACGCGAGCTCGGAAGTCACCTGCTGCCAGCCGTTGCCGATATCGCCGAAGACCATGGCGTCGGTGACGAATGCCGAATCCAGGATCACCTCGTTGAAGTGGTGGGCGCCGTTCATCGACACGATCGGACGGATCTCGATGCCGGGGCCGCGCAGGTCGACGATGAACTGGCTCAGTCCCGCGTGCCGGTTCGCCGGGTCCACCGGCGCGGTGCGGGCCAGGGCGATGAACGCGTGCGCGAGGTGGGCGCCCGACGTCCACACCTTGGTGCCGGTCAGTGACCAGCCGCCGTCGGCGCGGGTCGCGCGGGTGCGCACGCTGGCCAGATCGGAGCCCGAGTCCGGCTCGCTCATCCCGATGCCGAAGAAGCATTCCCCGCGCACGATTCGCGGCAGGAATTCCGACTTCTGGTGTTCCGTACCGTATTTGAGGAGCGAGGGCACGATCTGGCGATCGGCGATCCAGTGCGCCGCCACGGGTGCCCCGGCGGCCAGGAGTTCCTCGGTGACGACGAACCGTTCCAGGAACGAGCGCCCGTGGCCACCATATTCGGCCGGCACCGTCATGCCCAGCCAACCGCGGGCCGCGAGGGCGGCGGTGAAGTTTTCGTCCCAGCCCGTCAGCCAGGCGTCGACCGACGGGGTGAACGCGCCGGCGGCCAACTGGTCGGCAAGGAAGTCGCGCACCTCGTTGCGCAACTCATCGGTCGCCGCGGCGTCGGCGCTGACGGGTGGCACCAAACGGTGGAGTGCCATCAGCGCGTCCCCGGGGTGGCGGTATCCAGACGTGAGCTCATGCCGGCAACTCTAGTGAGCACTGCTTGGTTCGAGATCAACTGAAGGCGTGCTGTTCGAGACTGAAGCGCTCCCGCAGTAGGCGCTTGAGCAGTTTTCCGCTGGGGTTCTTCGGCAGGGCGTCCACGAAGAAGACGCGTTTGGGGGTCTTGAATCCGGCCAGGTGCTCGCGGCAGTGAGCGAGTAGGTCGTCCTCGGTGAGAACGGCGCCGTCGCGCGGGACGACGGCGGCCACCACCGCCTCCACCCACACCGGATGGGGCAGGCCGAACACCGCGACTTCTTCAACACCGTTGTGGCGGTAGATGATCTCCTCTACCTCCCGGCCGGCCACGTTCTCGCCACCGGTCTTGATCATGTCCTTCTTGCGGTCGACGACGTGCAGCAGTCCGTGTTCGTCGTAGTAACCCAGGTCCCCGGAGTGAAACCAGCCGCCCTTGAAGGCCTCGGCGGTGCGTTCCGGGTCGTCGAGGTAGCCCAGCGCCAAATGCGGGCTGCGGTGGGCGATCTCGCCGACCACGCCGGCGGCGACGGGGACGTCGTCGTCATCGAGGATGGTGGTTTCCACATTGAGCACCGGCCTGCCGGCCGAACCGGCGTGCGCGTCCTGCTCGTCGGGTCCGAGGGCGGAGGCCAGCGGCGCCATCTCGGTCTGTCCGTAGAAGTTCCACAGCCGCAGGTGGGGCAGCCGCTCGCGGATCTCGTGCAGGATTTCCACCGGCATTGCCGAGGCGCCGTAATAGCCCTTGCGCAGGCTGGACAAATCCACCTGATCGAACACCGGTGAGCGCAGTAGCGAGATCCACACCGTCGGGGGAGCGAAATAGTTGGTGACGCGGTAGCGCTCGATCGTGCGCAGGACCGCCTCGGGCTCGGGCCGCGGCAGGATGATGCTCGTGGCGCCGAGGTAGAGGTCGGTGGCCAGGAAGTTGTCCAGCTGCGCGCAGTGATACAGCGGCAGCGAATGGATCTCGACGTCGTCGTGCGACATCTCGCCGGCGACGATCGTGCTGACGTACTGCCACATCAGGCTACGGCTGGTGTGGATGGCGGCCTTGGGACGGGATTCGGTTCCGCTGGTGTACATCAGCCGCACCGGCTGGTCGTCGTCGATGTGCGGGTTCGGGGCCGGTGAGTCGGTGGTCAGCCATCCGGCGAAATCGGCCCACCCGGGTACGCCCTGGTGTCCCCTCGGCACCAGGGCGACTTTGGTCCTGACCACACCGCCGCGCCGCATCGCTTCGTCGGCCCTCGCGGTCAAATCCGCCTCGACCACCACGCCGCCGACCCGACTGTGGCCGAGGATGTAAGCGATCTCCTCGGCGGTCAGCATGAAGTTGATCGGCACCAAGACCACTCCGGCGCGCGCCGTCGCGAAGGCCAGCACGGCGTACTGCCAGCAGTTGCGTGATAAGAGTCCTAATCGGCCGCCGGGACCAAAACCGCTGTCGTGCAACGCTGCCGCGGCCCGGTCTACCAGACTGTCGAATTCGGCAAATGTCAGCGTGACACCGTCGTCGATGATCGCGATCTTGTCCGGATGCCGGCGGGCCGATCGCCGGGGAATGTCGCCGAGCCCGTGGCGACGCGCCCGTTCGATCATGACGTCGAGGTCATCGGACTGCATGTCGGTCACGGTAAGCGCCAACGCCGGTTCGCGGGTCGCGCGTGTCCCGCTGAGTAGACAAGCGCTGCCCACGGTCGGGAATCGCGCCGATACTCGTCGCCATGAGCACTGGTGTCCCCGTCACTGAAACCGCCGGATGGGCGGGCGCGGATCCCGATGAAGTCGACGAGCTTCGGGCAAACCTGCGCCAGGCGGACCCCGGCGTTCTGGTCGCCGTTCTGGCGCAGCTGACCGGTGATCCGGCCGTCGCCACGCGCTTCGGATCCAAAATCGCCCATGTGCCCGACCCGCCGGAGCAAGCCGGCGTCACCGATCCGGAGACGGCCGCGCAGCTCATCGAGGAGATCGTCACGGCACTGCGGGAGCCGCGCCGGGCGGACGCGGTACCCGCCGACGACCGCGACCTGTTCGCCCGCATCGCCCCCATCGCGCTCGGGGGAGAGGTCGCCCCCGAGTACCTCGGACTGCTGCTGGAACAGGGCGGATTCCAGCCTTCGCAACCGGTGCTGCCGCGCACCGCAAAACTCCCCGCCGACTTCCGGGTTGTCATCATTGGCGCGGGCATCGCAGGGATAACCGCCGCCCTCGCGTGTGCCGACGCCGGCATCGACTACCAGATCATTGAGCGCAACGACGAGGTGGGCGGGACCTGGTACACCACAAGGTATCCCGGTATCGGCGTGGATACACCGTCGGCGTATTACTCACTGTCGCGCGACATCAACGGTGACTGGTCGAGCTACTACCCGCAGGGCGCGGAGTACCAGGCCTACCTGGTTTCGGTAGCCGACAAGAACGATCTCCGCACACACACCCGGTTCGGTACGACGGTCGAAGCGCTGTGGTGGGAGGAGCGGCGCCGGCAGTGGCAGATCCGGTCGGTCGGCCCAGACGGAAACCGCGACGTCAGTTATGCGAATGTGGTGATTCCGGCCGCCGGGTATCTCAACCGGCCGCGCTGGCCGGATCTGCCTGGCCGCGAGACCTTTTCGGGAACTTCCATCCATTCGGCGCGGTGGGATCCCGAGCTCGATCTCACGGGCAAGAGGGTCGCGATCATCGGGGCAGGCTGCACCGCGGTCCAGATCGTCGACGCGTGCGTGGACCAAGTCGCGCACATGACGGTGTTTCAACGGCAGCCGCACTGGGTCGCGCCGCGACGGCGGACGTCCGACGATGTTCCGGCCTACCGACGGTGGCTAGGAACCCGGTTGCCGTACTACGCCAATTGGATTCGGCTCAAGTCGTATTGGGGGACATCGGACAACAACTATCCGGTGATCCTGCATGACGAGGACTGGGCTGCCGAGCATCTGTCGATTTCGCCGGCCAACGACGTGTTGCTGCAGATGTGCCTCGATTACATCGATCGCACGTTCGGCGCGGGAAGCGAGCTCGCCCGCAAGCTCACGCCCGACTTCGCTCCGTACGGCAAGCGGATCATCCGTGATCCCGGCGGTTACTACGCGGCGCTCGCCCGCGGGCACGTGGACGTCGAGGCCAGTGAGCCGGCCCGGGTCAACGAGGCCGGGATCGTGACGGAAGACGGCAGACAAATAGACCTCGACGTGATCATCTACGCCACCGGCTACTACCTGGATTTCCTTTCCACGGTGGATATCCGGGGCCGAGACGGCAAGAAGCTGACCGACGAGTGGGGCGACGCTCCCAGGGCCTACCGCGGCGGGATGGTTTCCGGATTCCCCAACATGTTCATTTCCTCGGCACCCAACTACAGCCCGGGTCACGGGGCCGGCCATAACTTCGGCGTCGAGGTGATGGTGCACTACGTGATGGAATGCCTGCAGTTGATGGCGCTGCGCGAGGCCGCCAGCCTGGAGGTGACGCAACGCGCCTACGAAGATTACGTGGACGGCATCGATGCGACCATGGCCGGTACCGTATGGCGCCACACGCCATCGGCCCACACCTACTATCGCTCGGGCGGCCGGATCGTGATCGCCTTCCCGTACCGCCTCATCGATTTTTGGCACGACCACCGCGCCCCGGTCGAAGAGGATCTCGAGCTTCGATGAGCGACGGGCTGCTCTGCGGCAGAACGGCTTTGGTTACGGGTAGCAGCCGAGGTATCGGCCGTGCCGTCGCGCAGCGGCTGGCGGCCGAGGGTGCCACGGTGGCGGTGACGGCCCGTTCGCACGCCCCTTCTTTGTCGATGCGGGCCGGTATGACCGCCGCCCTGCCCGGCACCATCGGCGAAACGGTGGGGCTGATCGAGGCCGCCGGGGGGTCGGCCTTCGGCATTGCGGGCGACCTGGAGGACCCCGCGCAACGCGACGCCTTGGTCGACGCGGTCCTCGACCGGACCGGCCGCATCGACATCCTGGTCAACAACGCCGGTTTCGCCGACTACTCGGTGGTCGAGGACATGAGCCTGGACACCTTTGACCGCACCGTGGAGCACTACCTGCGGACACCGTTTGTGTTGACCAAAGCCGCTGTCCCGCACATGCGTAGGCAAGGCGCCGGATGGATCGTCAACATCGGCTCGGTGACCGGAGTGGCACCGGTGCGTCCCTATCGCGAATACAACAAGACATCCGGCGACGTCATCTACGCGTCATGCAAGGCGGCGCTGCACCGCTTCACGCAGGGTGTGGCTGCCGAGCTCCTCGACGCCAACATTGCCGTGAATTGCGTCGGCCCGTCGACCGCGGTCCGCACACCCGGTGCCGCGCAGCTGATTCCGGATACGTTCCCGACCGAACCGGTCGAGTATTTGGCCGAGACCGTGCTGGCGATGTGTCATTTGCCGGCTGCCGAGCGCACCGGCTTGGTCGCATTCAGCCTGCATTACCCGTGGTCGCAACGTCTACCGGTGCATAGCCTGGACGGCACCGAATTGCTGCCCCCGTTAGAGCCGCCGGCGACCGCCAATCCGAATATCGCTTCGGCGGGGATGTGATGCGGCGCTGCGCATGCTCGCTCGAACCGAATCGAGTACCGCATCGCCTGACCTATCCGTCGAGCCGAAGAACGGCTGCGTCGCTCTGGCAGAAACTGTGGCAGACGCGATCGCGCACGATGACGTCGGGGCATTCGGGGTCGAACCAACGGTCCACCACCGCCCAGTGGATCGGATGCATCAGGTAGGGCCCCATCAACCCGTCCGTGTCGGTGAAGAGTTGTTCGAACACATGGCTCCACGCCGAGACACCGGTCGCCTCGTCGACCCTGCTCAGCTGCCAGTCGGTGATGGTGTGCACGTACCGGGGCATCAGTTGCAGGTCGGCCTCGAACCGGGCAACGGTGTCCCCGTCGGTGCCCGCCGTCACGCTTAAGAGCAGCGCTCGGTACACGGTTCCAGGCTTGTCGCCGGTGCGCACGGGCGTCCCGGAATAGGCCGCGCCGTTCACCCGGCTGACCGCGGGGTCGTCCAGGATCTCGGCGAAACGCATTGCCGCGCGATCCCATTGATCCTTCGAGGCGAAGCGCAGCCGCATGAGAATATCGCCCCCGTTGCGCGAGGCGGGCAGCGTCGGCTCCACGACCCATGGCCGGGACGCCGCCGCGGTCGCGGCGCCGCGTAACTCGCCGAGGATCCGGTCGCGATCGGGCTCGGCGACGTCGATCAGGCGCGTGACGCTATACATCGCACAGTCCGTCGACGTCATCGGCAGCCGCGGCGAAGGACCTCGACCGCTCGGTCACCAATTCGCCGATCCGCGACCACCATTCGCCCAGCGCCGGGTCCGATCGACCCTGCCACGTCATCTCCCACCACGCCCGCGCACCGGGCAGCGTCCAGGTCGCTGTGACGACGTTGACGTCGTCGTCCAACCAGATCGGTGGGCTCACCAGGACGTTGCGCAAGGTCATGCCCCGTTCGCGCGCTCCGGGCGCGTATTCGGCGAGGTACGTGTCCACGAATCGCTGGGCGCACCCGGGGCGGGTCACAACCCGGTCGATCACGAAGACTTCGCCGTCGGCCATGAGCCGACCGTATGGCATCTTGAGCATGTGGCGTCGTCGGCTCCCGGCCACCGGGAACCTACCGGCGCAGCAGCTCGGTGAGCGCCGCGGCCGTCTCCTTGCGCGCCCGGTGTGCGATGTCGAGCATCGGCATCGTCATGAACCCGTGGATTCCGCCGTCGTAACGCAGTTGGCTGGTCGGCACGCCGGCCGCGGCCAGCGCTGCGCCGTACGCCAATCCCTCGTCGCGCAGCGGATCATGGCCGGCGACCACCAGCACGGCGGGCGGAAGCCCTCTCAGGTCGGCGTTGCGCGGGGCGGCGTAGGGGTGCGCGCGGTCCTCGAGCGATGGCACGTAGCAATCCCAGTACCACTGCAGCGCCGGCTTCGGGTTGTAGTAGCCCTGGCCGAACAGCCGGTAGGACTCGGTGTCGAAATCGGCGGCGATCACCGGGTAGAGCAGCAGTTGACTCGCAAGCGCCGGGCCGCCGCGGTCGCGAGCCATGATCGCGGTCACCGCGGCCAGGTTGCCCCCGGCGCTGTCACCGCCCACGACCAGACGCCCGGGGTCGGCCCCGAGCGCGGCGGCGTTGGCGTGGGCCCAGCACGTCACGGCGTAGACGTCCTCGGCGGCCGCCGGCCAGGGATTCTCCGGAGCCAGCCGGTAGTCGACCGAAACAACAACGGCGGGAACAAGATTGGTGATGCTGCGGCAGAGACCGTCGTGGCTGTCCAGGTCGCAGAACACAAAACCGCCGCCGTGCGCGTACACCACGATGGGCAGGGGCCCCAGGGCCTCCGGTCGGTATACGCGCACCGGGATCGGTCCGCCCGGACCGTCGACGCAGCGATCGGCGACCTCGGCGACGGGTTCGGGCTGCGCCGCCGGCACCACCCTGGACCGGATGAGCGCCCGGGCCTCGGCGCCGCTCATCTCCTGAACCGGTGGGAAGCCGCCATCCAGTTGCCCGATGATCGCGGCGATCTGGGGGTCGAGGCTCACGCGTACTGCAACGCGGGGCGCGGGAAACGCAGCGGACGCAAGGGCTGCAGGGTGGGCGCGACGCGGTGCGGGCCGTCCTCGGCGTGCCGCCAGATGCCCATCGCGGTCATCCGAACCGGGGCGATCAGTCGTTGGTCGAACGTCATCCGATTCATCGGACCGCACACCGACACCGCCGCGACGGCTTCACCGGGATCGCCGATGGGCGCCGCCACGCATCCGAATCCGGGCAGCGATTCCTCGCGCTCGAAGGCGACGCCGTGCGCGCGCACCCGGGACAACTCGACGGCCAGCTGCGAACCGGTGGCGATCGAGTACTTCGTCTTTCGCACCCGCAGGTCCACCGGCGCGTCCTCGTCGCGGTAGGCCAGGATCGCCTTCCCGACGGCCGTGCAATGAGCGGGCTGACGGCTGCCCACCCGCGTGGGCATCGGCGTAAGCGGCGAGTCGCCGACCTTGTCGAGGTAGACCACGTCGGGGCCGTCCAGCACCGCGAGGTGCACGACAAGCCCTGTGGCCCGGTGCAATTCGCCCAGCAAGGGAGCGGCAGCGCGCACCAGTCGGTCCTGATGCACGGCCAGCGATCCCAGCTCGACAAGGCGCATGCCGAGCTCGTAGTCGCGGCCGCTGCGGCGCAGCCAGCGCAGCTGCACCAGGCGCTCGAGCATCCGGTGCGCCGACGAACGCGGCAGGCCGGTGCGCCGGACGATCTGGGCCAGCGTCAGCCGGCCCGGGCCGTCGAACGCGTCCAGGACGAGCGAGATGCGGTCGATGACCGCGGTGGGGGTTTCGGCGGGCGCGGACACTGAACCTCCTGGCTGGAATATTCCTATTAGGAATATAGTTCTATCACACCGGTGTGGTCGCTGTCACACACCATCGGTGGGGCGCGCGAGGTGACCACGCCGCGGATCGCGGTGCGGTCACGCTCGCGATAAAGGGGCGACTCAGCCCTTGGCGGCCGACCGGCCGGCCCGGCGGCCGTAGAAGCTGCCGTCACCCAGCGAGACGCCGCTGGCGTAACCCCAGGCGGCCAGCCCGGCGGTGCACCGGCCCGCGGCGAAGAGCCCCGGGATGGGCGCGCCGCTGACGTGCAGCACCTCGGCGTCCAGCGTGGTGGCCAGTCCGCCCAGGGTGAAACCGCCGGTGTTCTCCCGCAAATCCACCGCGCCGACGGGGGAGCCGATCGGCTTGATCCACTCCGGCTTCTTGTGCAGCAGCGGATCCTCGCCGCGCGCGGCGCCCTCGTTGTACGCCGCGACCGTCGCCTGCAGCGACCCCGGCGGCAGTCCCATGTCGCGTTCTAGGTCGGCGACGGTGTCGGCCACCCAGGTCGCCGGGCGCAGCATGAACTTCGGCGACCACGAGGCCATCGCCTCCTCCTGGGCGTCGCCGTCGATGATCAGGTAGGCGACGTTGTCCTGGTGATAGAGGGTCAGCTGGCCGATCCTGCCCGGGTAGGTGTCCTCGGCGACGTAGCGCTGCCCGCGGCCGTTGACCAGGATGCCCCGAACCAGTTGCTGCGGGTCGATGAAGATCGCGACCTCGGTGGCGTCCATGTGCGCCAGGTCGGCGCCCAGCGCCTGCGCCATCCGGATCGCCTGCCCGTCGTGCTGCTCGATCGAGGCGGCCGGGCGCCCGGCGATCCGCGGCGCATAGCGCGCCACCATCGCGTCGTTGTAGGCGAAGCTGCCCGTCGCCAGCACCACACCGGTGCGCGCCCGGATGCTCATCTCGGTGCCGTACCGGCGGGCGCGGATGCCGACCACCCGGCCGTCGGATTCGGTGATCAGTCGCTGCACCCGCACGTCGTAGAGCGCGCGTGCGCCTGCGGCGGTGGCTGTTTCGACGATGGGCTTCATCAGCATGTAGCCGGCACTGGCCTCACCCTGCTTCTTGTTCTGCATCTGCGGCACGTGCCCGCGCGGGGCGGGGGAGGTGATGGTGTTGAACGGGAAGGAGTTTTCGCCGCCGCTGTACATCAGCCCCTGATCGCCCATCGGCTCCCAACCGGGCTCGGAGAAGAACTCCGCCTTGAACGGCACGCCGCAGCCGACCAGCCACTCGAAGTGGGCGACGCTGCCGGCGCAGTAGTCGGCGATCCGCTGCTCGTCGGCGCCGGGGCCCATCGCCACGTTGAGGAACGCCGCCATGTTGTCGACGGAATCGGTGAAACCGCAGGCCTTTTGGATCGGTGTGCCGCCGCCGAGGTAGATGAAGCCGCCGGCCATCGACGCAGCGCCGCCCCACGAGCCGGTGCGCTCGAGCACCAGGACGTCGGCGCCGGACCGGGCCGCCTCCACCGCCGCGGCCGCGCCGGCGACCCCGTAGCCGGCGATGACGACGTCGGCCTCGTCATCCCACGAGGCGATCGAGGACGCCGCGAGCGGCGTCACGTCCGATTCGGGCGTCACAGCCGCATGGCCGCGGGCATTTCGCCGACCCACTGGTGGCCCCAGTAGCTGTCGGCGGTGATTTCCTCTGCGGTGTAATAGGTTTCGTCGACCCGCATCCCGTCGGTACCGAACTCGATGTCCCAGTCACCGGGTGCGCGGACGTAGAACGAGACCATCTTGTCGTTGGTGTGCCGGCCCAGGGTGGACGAGAGCTGGAATCCCTCGGCGTTGACCCGGTCCAGCGCCCGCCCGACGGCGTCGAGGCTGTCGACCTCCACCATGATGTGGACCAGGCGCGGGTCGCGCTGATGTGCGGCCGGCACGATCGCCAGGCTGTGGTGGCGCTCGTTGATCCCGAGGAACCGAACCCGCACCGGCCCAAACTCTTTGGGCAGCGGCACCCGGAAGGCGCCGCGGGCCCGGAACCCCAGGACCTCGGTGTAGAAGTCGAACAGCCCGTTGGGGTCGGTGGCCGGCACCACCACGTGCCCCAAGCCCTGGTCGCCGGTGACGAATCGCGCGCCGAACGGCGTGACGACCGGGCTGTGGTCGAGCACCGCGCCGTGAAACACCTCCAGCGTGGTGCCGGCGGGATCCTCGAACGTGATCACCTCTTCGACGCGGCGCGCCTCGGCCTCGTCGGGGGACAGCTGCTTGTAGGCCACGCCGGCGCCGTCCAGGGTGACCTGCACTCGCTGCAGGGCCGGGTGGTCGCGCACCTCCCAGCCGACGGTCAGCACCCGGTCGGACTCTCCGGGCACCACGATGAGCCGGGCCGCCCGTTCGTCCATCCGCAGATACAGCGCCGACGGATCGGGGCCCTTACCCTCGGCGAACCCCAGCACGCCGAAGGCGAACTGCCGCCAGCGGTCGATGTCGTTGGTCGAAATGGTGATGTAGCCAAGGCTTTTCAGGTCGCTCACGTCTGCTCCTAGATCAGGGCCCGCAGCGGACCCTCGGGCGGGTCGATGCCGATCGAACTCAGCGCCGACGCGTGGTAGGTGGTGCCGGGCACGTGGATGGCGTGCATCTGGCCGACGTGCACGTCGCGCCAATATCGTTGCAGCGGTTTGTCCATCCGCGCCGCGTTGCCGCCCGAGCGGGCGAAGATCTCGTCGACCGCCGACACCGCGCGCCACACCGCGCGCACCTGCGTGCGGCGCCCGGCAGCGCGATCGGCGAACGACACCTCCTTGCCGGCGGCGACCATGTCGTAGATGCGGTCGGCGTTGGCCAGCAGTTCCTGGCGCGCGGCGTTGATGTCGGCGGCCGCCTCGCCGATCGCGTGCATGACGTAGGGGTCGTCCTTGATCGCGGTCCCGGTGGCGCCGACGCGCTCGCGCTGATAGTCCAGATGCGCGGCGAGCGCGCCCTCGGCGATGCCGATGGTGGCCGCGGAGATGCCCAGCGGGAACATCGTCGACCACGGCATCAGGTAGAGCGGTTCGGTCATCCCGGCCTCGCGCTGGGCGGTGCCGTCCATCACCTTGGTCGCGTCCATGGTCCGGTAGCTCGGCACGAACGCGTCCTTGACGATCACGTCCTTGGAGCCGGTTCCGCGCAGCCCCACCACATTCCACGAATCGTCGACGATCTCGTAGTCCTTGCGCGGCAAGATCATGTGCAGCATCTGCGGCGGCATCAGCGGGATGCCCTTCTCGTCGCCGAGCATGGCGCCCAGGATGATCCAGTCGCAGTGGTCGGTGCCCGAGCTGAACTGCCAGCGGCCGTTGAAGAGGTATCCACCGTCGACCGGTTTGGCCACGCCCTGCGGCGCGTAGGGGGAGGCCATCCAGGTGTCGACGTCGTCGGCCCAGATTTCGGCGGCGACTTTCGGATCCGCGTAGGCCAATTGGTAGGGGTGCACGCCGACGACGCCGACGATCCAGCCGGCCGCCGGATCCAGTGCCGCGGTGGCCATCGTCGTCTCGGCGAACTCGCGGGGGTGCACCTCGAAGCCCTGGTACTGCTTGGTCTGCAGCATCCGGATCAACCCGGCGCCCTTCATCAGCTTGACGGTGTCGTCGGTAAGCCGGCCGATCTGCTCGGCCGTGGGCGCCTGCTCGCGCAATTGGTCGGCCATCTCGACGACCCGGTCAAGTACCCGCTCGCTCATGTCATCGTCCTTACGTGTGTGGGCTCAGTAATGGTCTACCGCAGTCGGCGCCGGTCCCAAAGGAAATCCCGATGAGCGGACGCCATCGGCGTCAAAATTCGACGTGAACCTCGACGCCGGCCGCCCTCGCCTGGCAGGCGAGTATCAGGCCGTCCTCGAGATCCGCCGCGTCCAGGACGTCGCACGGCGCCATGTCCACCCGCCCAGCGGCCACGGTCGCCACGCACGAGCCGCACCGACCCTCGCGGCAGGAATGGGGCACAGCGATACCCGCGTCGAGCAGCGTCTCGACCAGCGTTTGTCCGGGAGGCCAGCCCAACCGGTGCCGCCGGCCGTCCAGCTCGACCTCAAGGCGTGTGGCGTCGGGCATGAGCCGATTGTCGGGCGATGGCCACCGGGCGGCGGGCCCGCACGCCCGGTGGCCGGGAAGACTCACCGCAAGCGTCCGGTCACCGGGAGGCGGCGCGGTCCGCGCGGGCCAAGGCCCTACGGTGATTGCTTGTGAGTGAGCCCGGCGCAGCGTCCCTCGACGTCGTCGTGGTCGGCGCGGGGTTCGCCGGCCTGTACGCCCTGCACAAACTGCGCGGCCAGGGCCTGTCGGTGCGGGTGCTGGAGGCCGCGCCCGAGCTGGGCGGCACCTGGTACCACAACCGGTATCCGGGCGCGCGCTGCGACGTCGAGAGCGTCGACTACTGCTACTCGTTCTCCGACGAACTCCAGCAGGAATGGAACTGGACCGAACGGTATGCCACCCAGGCCGAGATCCTGGCGTACCTGAACTGGGTCGCCGACAAGCTCGACCTGCGCTGCGACATCGCGCTGCGCACCCGCGTGGCCTCGGTGCACCTCGATGAGGCGACGCTGCGCTGGACCGTCACCACCGATGCGGGACAACGTTTTTCGGCACGCTTCGTGGTGATGGCGACCGGCCCGCTGTCGGACGCGCTGACCCCGGACTTCCCCGGCCTGGACACCTTCGCCGGCGAAATCCACCACACCGCGAGGTGGCCGCACCGGCCCGTCGACTTCCGCGGCAAGCGGGTGGCGGTCATCGGCACCGGATCGTCGGGCATTCAGTCGATTCCGGTCATCGCCGAGTCCGCCGCCCATCTCTACGTGTTCCAGCGCACCCCCAACTACAGCGTCCCGGCCGGCAACAAGCCGCTGTCCGCCGCGGAGCTCGACGAGATCAAGGCGGGTTACGCGCAGCGCCGTGCGCTGTCGTGGCGCAGCGGCGGCGGCTCGCCGCACGTCACCGCGCCGAAGCCGACGATGCAGTTCACCGCCGAGGAGCGGCGCGCGACGTTCGAAAAGCGTTGGCAGCAAGGCGGGGTGCTGTTCTCCAAGACGTTCCCGGACCAGATGACCGACCTGGAGGCCAACGACGAGGCCCGCAGGTTCTACGAGGAGAAGGTGCGGGCAGTCATCGACGATCCGGCCGTCGCCGACCTGCTGATTCCCACCGACCACCCGATCGGCACCAAGCGAATCTGCACCGACAGCAACTACTTTCAGACCTTCAACCGGCCGAACGTGTCGCTGATCAGCGTGCGGGCCACCCCGATCCGATCCGTCGATGCCACCGGGATCACCACCGCCGGCATCGATGGCAGCGAAGCCCACCACGACGTCGACATGATCGTGCTGGCAACGGGTTTCGACGCGTTGACCGGGGCGCTGGGCAAGATCGACATCGTCGGCCGGCACGGCACCGCCCTGCGCGAGGATTGGGCGCACGGCCCCCGCACGTATCTGGGGCTCGGCGTCGACGGCTTCCCCAACCTGTTCTTGGTGTCGGGCCCGGGGGCACCCGCCGTCCTGGCGAACATGGTGCTGCACGCCGAGGCCCAGGTGAATTGGATCGCCGACGCCATCGCCTTCCTCGACCTGAACGGGTACGCCGCCCTGGAAGCCACCGTGGACAGCGTGGACGGGTGGGGCGCCGAATGCGCCCGCCGCGCCGAGACGACGCTGTTCACCAAGGCGAACTCCTGGTACATGGGCGCCAACGTGCCGGGCAAGCCGCGCGGCTTCATGCTGTTCACCGGGGGCTTCGCGACGTACAACGACATCTGCGCCGAGGTCGCCGGTGCCGGCTACCGCGGCTTCGATCTAATCGAATGATGACGGGATTGCGGGACAAGGTCGTCGTGGTCACTGGCGCCGCGAAGGGGACCGGCCGGGTGCACTGCGAGCGGTTCGCCGACGAGGGCGCCGACGTGATCGCGCTCGATGCGGCGACTAGCTAGCCGCGGGACAGGAACGCCAGGACGGTGCTTTCGAACGCCGCCTTGGCCTCGATCATCGCCCAGTGCCCGGAGTTGGGGAAGATGTGCAGCTCCGCGTTGGGAATGGTGCGCATCGGGATCAGCGCCATGTCCGGCGGGCTCACCCTGTCGTCGCGGCCCCAGGTCAGCAGGGTCGGCGCGGTGAGCTTGTGCATCGTCGCCCACGGCAGCGGCCGGTCGGAGGCGTTCAGCGCGGCGTTCATCCCGGCGAATGCCGCCTTGCCGTACATGCGGCGCGCCGCGGCCAGGGTGCCGTCGTCGGTGGCCAGCTGCCAGCGTTCCTCGATCAGCTCGTCGGTGACCAGCGCCTGGTCGTAGACCATCGACTTGAGCCAGTCGACCAGCCGCTGCCGCGTGGGGTCTTCGACGAATTCCTGCAGCAGCCGAATCCCTTCGCTGGGGCTGGGGCTGAAGATATTGGTGCCGATCCCGCCGATGGTCACCAGCCGATCGACCCGGTCCGGACTGTGGGTCGCGAAGTTGATGCCGACGCCACCGCCCATCGAGTTGCCGACGATGTGCACCTTGTCGACGCCGAGCTTGTCCAGGAAGGGCGCGACCGTGCCGAAGGCGGTCACCATCGGATGGCCGCCGAAGTCGTCGCTGACCCCGAAGCCGGGGAACTCGAGGATCAGGCAGCGAAACCGCGCGGCGAAAGCGGGCAGCACCCCGCGAAAGTTGCGCCAGCCGGTGACACCGGGACCGGAGCCGTGCAGGAACAGCAGCGCAGGACCCGAATGGGATCCACCGGTGTCGTAGTAGCGCAAAGCGCCCTTGTCAGTGCCGATTTCGCGCAGGTCGTGCGCCGCGACGCTCACCGGTTCAGAAGTGTCTGCCACGGATGTCACCCTGCCATGCCGTGCCGGCGAGGATGGACGGGGTTCCGCTGACCGGGCGGATCAGCCCGGGCGATCCCCCGGGTCGCCGCAATTCAGCAGCTCCTTGAGCGCGGCGGGGAACGCATCGGCGAGATCCCAGAGGTCCGGAACCAGGTCCGGGCAGGAGATGATGCCGATGCCCAGCCGGCCGCCCAGCGACATCACCGTGATGTTCAGCGCGGCGCCGGCGATGATTGGGCCGAGCGGATACATCGCGTCGAGCCGGCAGCCCAGGAAGTAGAGCTGTTCCTGCGGGCCGGCGACGTTCGACATCACCAGGTTGTGCGGCGGGTTCTCGGGCAGGGGGAGGCGCGGCAGCAGCCTTCGGGCGGCGCCGAACACGGTCTGCCCGGCCAGTTGCGTCCAGTCGTGTAGCAGGGTCGGGCCCAGCGCCGCGGAGTGGTCCTTCGCGGCGGCATTTCCGGCGGCGATGCTCGCCAGCCGTTGCACGGGGTCGTCGATGTGGGTTTCCAGGCGGCACAGCATCCAGGTCATCTGGTTGCGGCCCGTGCGGGTGGACTTACCGCGGACCGACACCGGCACGCTCGCGACCAGGGGGACGTCGGGCAGCGCGTGGCGGTCCTGGAAGTACTGCCGTAACGCCCCGGCGCACAGCGCGGTCACGACGTCGTTGACCGTCACCCCGAACCGGCGTTTGACGGCTTTGACGTCCTCGAGGTCCATGCTGGTCAGCGCGATGTTGCGGCGCCGGGTGAACGCCCCGTTGAACGCCGTCGGCGGCGCCGCGAACGGGGCCGCCATCGTCTTGCCCCCGCCGCCGGCGCGCAGCACCGTCTCCGCCACGGTGAGCGCCGTGGCCGGCAGGACCCTGGCCAGCCGCCACGGCCGCAACGCCGCCCCGATCAGCCCGCTCGCGGCGATCTGGAGCGGATTCGCCGCGGCGGCGCGCTCGGCCGGTTCGGGTGGGGGCGCGTCCGGCACGCCGCTGCACAGCTGCGCGAGCAGGTGGGCACCGCCCACGCCGTCGACCACCGCGTGGTGGACCTTGAGGACCACGGACAGGGCGTCGGTGCCGTGCAGGCCCTCGATCACCCACATCTCCCACAGCGGCCGGTCGCGATCGAGCGGCAGTCCCGCGACGTGACCGCAGATGTCCGCTAATTCTCTGGGGCCCCCCGGCGAGGGCAGGGCCACCCGGTGCAGGTGGCGAGCGAGGTCGAACCGGTCGTCGTCGACCCACACCGGATGGTCGAAGTTGAGTTCGTTGTCGGCCAGCTTGAGGCGGAATTCGGGCACGGCATCGAGCTGTGCGGACAGCGCCGCGCGGAAGCGGTCGAAGGAGTAGCCCCCCGGCATCGTCGCGGGATCCAATTCCATCACGCAGCAAACATTCAAAGGCTGCGTCGGCGATTCCAGATGCAGAAAGAACGCGTCCAATCCGCTGAGTCGTTGCATTTATTGCTCGTCTCGTTTGTGCGGCCATGACCGCTGGTCACATGACCCGCAGTCGTCGCGGGGCTCCTCGAGCGCACACGATCGGAAGACCGCAGTCTTTTGGTGTGTGACTTCTATCTGTAGCCGTTGAGGGGCTTTTGGCAAACATTCGTCAAGACATTTAACGAAATCGCCACGCCGCGGACGCTCGCCGCGGCCGGCGGCTGTCCCATGGCCGACCCCTTTCGCCCACCGCCCGCGGCGTAAAACCGCCTGGCGGACAACAGGTTTCGCAGCGCCGGCGAGCTCCGCCTCCTACGGCTGGCGGGCCATCGCGGAGTCGGGCGCCGCCCAGTCGGTCGAGACTTTGCGGTGCTGGATCAGCCAGTCGCCACCCTCGGGAACCAGGATGTCACGGTACCGGCCGTAGTGGTTCAGACCGATGTGGGTGACCACGGTGAAATAGGAGTCGACCCGGGCCCGGTCGGGTGTCACCTCGGTGAACAACACGTTCGCGACGTTATGGCGCACAATTGGTTTGACGTCGGCGTCGACGGCGATCCGTCCGCTGACACCGCCCAGAAAGGTCGCGATCTCCGCCCGCCCGTGCAAGGGCTCGAGACCCCGGATCTCGAGGACCCCGTCGCGGCAGAACGTCGCCGCCAGATCGTCGAGCCGGCCGGCGTCGCCGGACCAGTTGTAGCGCGCCAGGACGTCGCGTATTCGCTCGCGGGCGACCAGTTCCCACATCTCCACCGTCTCGACTCCTCGCCCGCCGACCGTTTCGGGTGAACAGCCTAGGCCCGTCGGGCGGGCGCGCCGCAGCGAGGCGGGCCGGTATGGCCAATAACACCGGGTCGCAACGGCTTTGAGCCACCGGTGCGGGCTGTGGCGAAGGCTACCCGCCGCCGACGTTTCGAGAATCTCGCGGTTGGGCAATAAAGGGGGCGACCGCACGACACGGGCGCGTGCACGCCATGGAGGGAGAACGCATGTCGGACAAGAGTGGCCCCGAGGAAGCGATCGAGGGCATCGTCGAGGGCGTCAAGGGCAAGGTCAAGGAAGTCGCAGGCGCCGTCGCCGGGCGCGACGACCTGATGCGCGAAGGCCGGGCCCAGCAGGACAAGGCCGACGCGCAGCGCGAGGCGGCCCAGAAAGAGGCCGAAGCCGAGAGCGCCCGCAAGGCCGCCGATATCAACGAGGCGCGGCAAAAAGCCGAGCAGTAGCGGTACTCGAGGGGCCCGGTCGCACGCGTGGCCGGGCCCCGATATTCCCCACTTCCGCGACTCGCGGTAGCGGAATACAGTGGGTGGATGAAACCCGGCGAGGACGGCGTCCACCTGCGCACGTGTCCGTTGTGTGAGGCCATGTGCGGCTTGGAAATTCATGTCGAGGACGGCCGCGTCACCGGCATCCGCGGCAACCGTGACGATGTGTGGAGCCGCGGACATCTGTGCCCGAAGGGCACCTCGCTTGCGGCCCTGCACGACGATCCGGACCGCATCCGAGCGCCGATGATCAAGGTTGACGGCCAGTGGCAGGAAGTCAGTTGGGACGCGGCGTTTCGCCGTTGCACCGAGCTGCTGACCCCTGTGATCGAGAAGTACGGCATCGGCGCGGTCACCGCCTACACCGGCAATCCGCTGGCGCACTCGTTCTCGCTGGCCCGCTATGCCGGCGTGCTGATGGGGATGTCCGGCATGCCCGTCACGTATTCGCCGGGAACGGTCGACCAGTGGCCGAAGAACCTGTCCTCGCACCTGATGTACGGCCTGTGGTGGAACTTCCCGGTGCCCGACATCGAACGCACCGACCTGCTGGTGATCATGGGCGCCAACCCGGCCGCCTCGCAGGGTTCACTGTTGGCCGCGCCCAACGTGATGGGCCTGATCGACGGTATCCGCAAGCGCGGCAAGGTCATCGTGATCGACCCGGTGCGCACCCTGACCGCCGCGCGCGCCGACGAGTGGCTTCCCATCGTGCCGGGAACCGACGCGGCGCTGTTGCTGGCCGTCGCGCACACCCTCTTCGACGAAGGCCTGACCAACCCGGGGCCACATGTCGACGGTGTCGACACCATGCGGGCCGCCGTCGCGGACTGGCCACCGGAGCGGGTCAGCGCCGTCACGGGCATAGATGAAGACCGCATCCGACGGCTGGCCCGCGAACTCGCCGGCACCGAGAGATCGGTGGTGTACGGCCGAATCGGCCTGTGCAATCAGGAGTTCGGCAGCCTTGCCAGCTGGCTGGTGGACGTCATCAACATCCTGACCGGTCACTTCGATACCCCAGGCGGGGCGATGTTTCCCACCCCGGCCGCCTGGTCCATCACCACCGCGCCGCTGCCCGGGTTGGAGGACGGCGCACCGGAATTCGGTCGCTGGCACACCCGGGTGCGCGGCGCCAAGGAGGTGCTCGGTCAGGCGCCGGTGTCATGCATGGCCGAGGAGATCGCCACACCGGGCGATGGGCAGCTCAAGGCGCTGATCACGGTGGCGGGCAATCCGGTGTTGTCCACCCCGGCCGGTGACAAGCTCGACGAAGTGCTGCCGATGCTGGAAGCGATGATCTCCGTTGATCTTTGGCTCAACGAGACGACGCGGCACGCCGACGTGATCCTGCCCGGGCTGTCCCCGCTCGAGCAACCGCACCACGACGATCT
Source organism: Mycobacterium sp. NGS33 (assembly GCF_059812885.1). Classification (NCBI taxonomy): domain Bacteria; kingdom Bacillati; phylum Actinomycetota; class Actinomycetes; order Mycobacteriales; family Mycobacteriaceae; genus Mycobacterium; species Mycobacterium sp. NGS33. Next base: position 29,046 of record NZ_JCALDN010000011.1, read on the forward strand.
GATCCTGCTCTTCGCCATCCGCAGCATCGTGAATTATTCGGCCCCGGTGTTCGATCCGGGCGATCGCCCGCACGAATGGGAAATCCTGATCCGGCTGACCGGCCTGTGCACCGGCACCCCGGCCGAGGACGTGGACGTCGCGGCGATCGACGACGGCTTCTTCGACTACCTGGCCTTCACCCGCGGACTCGAGGGGGCCGAGATCCGCACGCTCTACGACCACGGTGGACCCGAGCGAATGCTCGACCTCACCTTGCGGACAGGGCCGTTCGGCGACCAGTACGGCAAGAACCCGGGCGGTCTCACGCTGGACATGCTCAAGGCCAACCCGAACGGGATCGATTTCGGCCCCATGGTGCCGCAGCTGCCCGACCTCCTGGCCACCTCGGACAAGAAGGTCCGGCTCGCCCCGCAATACCTGCTCGACGACCTGCCGCGGCTGGCCGCACGCATGGAGCGGCCCGCCGAACCGCTCGTCCTGGTGAGCCGCCGGCACCTGCGATCGAACAACACCTGGCTGCACAACGTACCCGCGCTGATGAAGGGAAAAGACCGGTGCACGTTGCTGATCCATCCCGACGACGCGGCCCGGTGCGGCATCGCCGACGGCGACGTCGTGACGGTGAAATCGGAGGCCGGCGAGATCAAGGTGCCCGTGGAGGTCACGGACTCCATCAAGCCCGGGGTCGTGTCGATGCCCCACGGCTGGGGGCACGGCAAGCCGGGCACCCGGATGTCGGTGGCCAACAACTCACCCGGCGCGAACACCAACGTGCTCTCCCCGCCGACCTTCATCGACGAGCCCTCCGGCAACGGCGTGCTCAACGGCATTCCTGTCACGATCATCGATGATCAAGCGCGATTCTCGCCCGCGCCAACCTGATTGGTCTGCTGATTAACGGGCGATGTCCCGTTGTGGTTCATCTCACCCCGGCGCCGATCCGATGAACCTTTTACGGGGTGGCCGTCGTCCGGATAGGCATGACTGCAATAACGTATTCCCCCTTCCCGCCTCGGGCCGCGGGCCGAGGATGCGGCGCTCCCCGGATCGCCGGTACCGCGGTGGCTTTCACGGCGCACCGCTACAACCAGGACGAGGTCGCGCGCGAACTCACCGAATTCACCGATCCGGGATTCGTGCGCTTCGCCCAGTCCGCCGGTGTCGACCAGCGCAGCCTCGCGCTGCCGCTGTCGCGGTATCCGCGGCTGAGCGGTTTTACCGAGGCCAACGACGTGTACCTCGAGGTGGCCGTCGACCTCGGTGAGCGGGCGATCAATTCGGCGCTGGAGGCCGCCGGCGTGGCCGCCCACGAGGTCGACACCATCGTGGTGGTCTCCAGCACCGGAATCGCCGTGCCCACCATCGACGCACGACTGATGACGCGAATCGGGCTGCGGCCCGACGTCAAACGCGTCCCCCTGTTCGGGCTCGGCTGCGTGGCTGGCGCCGCGGGCATGGCGCGCGTGCATGACTACCTGCGCGGCTACCCCGGCCACGTGGCGGTGCTGCTCTCTGTCGAACTGTGCTCGCTCACGCTGCAGCGCGACGACACCTCGATCCCCGCCCTCATCGGCGTCTCGTTGTTCGGCGATGGCGCCGCCGCGGCCGTCGTTTCCGGTGGAGACCGAATTCCCCTGGCGGACAGCGCCAGCGGCCCGCGCATCCTGGCGACCCGCAGCAGCGTCGTCCCCGATTCCGTTGACGTGATGGGTTGGAACGTCGGTTCGAGCGGGTTCCAGCTGGTGATGTCGCGCGAGGTCCCGAAAATGGCCGACGACCACCTGCGCGCCGAGGTCGACGCGTTTCTGGCCGGCCACGGGCTGACCGTCGCCGACATCTCGGCGTGGGTCTGTCATCCCGGCGGTCCGAAGGTCCTCGAATCGATCGAGGGGGCGGTCGGCCTGCCGGCGGAGGCACTGGCGCACAGCCGAAACTCGATGCGCGAGAACGGAAACGTGTCGTCGGTCTCCGTGCTGGACGTGCTGCGCCGCACGGTCGCCGCGCCGCCGTCCGACGGCGCGTTCGGGGTGATGCTGGCGATGGGGCCGGGGTTCTGCTTCGAGCTACTCCTGCTGCAGTGGTGACGGGGGGCATCGAGATGTACTACTACCTGTTGGTCCTCGCGATCGCAGCCGAGCGGCTGGCCGAGTTGGTGGTCGCCCGGCGCAACGCCCGATGGTCAATGTCGAACGGCGGCAAGGAGTTCGGCCGCGATCACTACCCGGCGATGGTCAGCATGCATGCGCTGCTGCTGATGTCGTGCGTCGTCGAGACCTGGAGCCTCGGGCGGCCGTTCATCTGGTGGCTGGGCTGGCCGATGCTGGCCGTCGTCGCGCTCAGCACGGCCGTGCGGTGGCGCTGCGTCACCGTGCTGGGCAGGCGCTGGAATCCGAGGCTGATCGTCATCCCGGACGCGCCGTTGGTCCGGCGGGGACCGTACCGCTGGATGCGCCACCCCAACTACGCCGCGGTCGCCGCCGAGGTCGCCGCGGTCCCGCTGGTGCATTCCGCGTGGCTGACCGCGGTCGTGTTCAGCGCGGCCAACGCCGCGGTGCTGAACGTGCGGATCCGCGCGGAGAACGCCGCGCTGGGCTACGCCTGACCGGCGCCGGCCCCGATCAGGGGGCGATGGGCCGATTGGTCCACTGGCGGTCGGGGCGGCGCGCCGAGCGGAACCATCCGCCGGCCGCGCCGGTGCCCCCGTCGGTGGGGATGGTGTGACCGGTGACGAACCCGGACAGGTCCGAGGCCAGGAACAGGATCGCCCGGGCCTGATCCTCGGGCACGCCCATCCGCCCGACCGGGACCCACTGCGGCCACTGCGCCTGCTCCTCGGCCGAAAGCCATTGGGAGCAGGGCACTTGCAGGGATTCGGTGACATCGGGTGCGATCGCGTTGACCCGCACCCCGTCGTTGCCTACCTGGACGGCGAGGCTGCGGGTGAACGCGATGACGGCGGCCTTGAAAGCGGCATAGACCGGATCCTCCGGATAGCCCCGCAGCCCCTCGACCGACGAGACGTTCACGATCGCACCGGCGCGCCGCTCAACCATGGTCGGCAGGAACGCGTGGGTGACGAGGAAAACGTGGTGCAGGTTGATGCGGTAGAGGTCGTTCCACAGCCCGGGGTCGGTGTCGGCGAAGCTTCCGGGGTGCCGCAGCCAGTGGCCCACGTTGTTGACCAGCACATCGACCCGGCCGAACCGGTCGAGGACCGCCCGGGCCAAGCGGGCGACCTGATGGGGGTCACGGACGTCGGTGGCGACCGCCAGGGCGGACCCGGCGGATTCGGTGATCGAGGCGGCCGTCGCGGCGGCCAGGTCGGCGTCGATGTCGGCGATGACCACCTCCGCGTCGTGTTCGGCGAACAGCCGCGCGGTCGCCGCGCCGATACCGCCCGCGCCGCCCGTCACGACCGCCACCCTGCCGGCCAGCAACGGAACGGGGCGCTTCGCGTGTGTCATCGCTCATATCTTCGGGCATGCGATGGGCTGGCCAACAGCCGGTCCGCCCGGATCGAGCCCGCGCAAGGACCGCGAAAGAGTTAGACCAGTGGTACCCATCTCGTCGCGCAGCAAACGTGACGTACCCGACAATTGTCTTCCGTTCGTTTCCCATTAACCTCGCGCTGCGGCGGGTACCCGCCTTCCACTTAGGAGGTTGAAGCCCAATGGTGAGTGCAACCGAACCGGCCCGCATATTGCCGAGCGTGGCGATCACGCGGCGCGTCCACCATCGCCACAGCCCGCAATCGGTCGCAGTCGGGCTCGCCAGCCGCCTGATCGTCAAGAACACCGTCCGCGCGTGGGCGCTGACGCCCAACCTCCGCTGGCCGTTCGAATTCGTCGACGGCGTCGCGGGCCTGGTCCCGCGTGTCGGGTCCGACGCGACAATCGAGCCGGTGCGACTGGAGCACTGCGCCGCGGAATGGGTCCGCGCGCCCGGCGTATCGGGGGAGCGGGCCATCCTGTATCTGCACGGTGGCGCCTTCCTCACCTGCGGCCTCAACACCCATCGCTCGATGGTGGCCCGCCTGTCGAAAGCGGCCGATGCCGCGGTGCTGACCGTTGCCTACCGGAAACTGCCCGCCCACCAGATCACCGATGCCATCGACGACGGGATCAACGGCCTTCGGTGGCTTCAGGATCGCGGTTTCGACGGCGACCAGATCGTCGTCGCGGGCGACTCGGCCGGCGGCTATCTGGCGTTCATGACCACCCTGCTGGCGATCAGCGACGACATCATGGAGCCGGCCGGCGTGGCGACCATCTCGCCGTTCACCGATGCGGACCCCGTGCGAAAGCTCAAGCACCGCAACGCCCGCAAGTGCTCCATGTTCACCCGCCGCGCATTCTCGATGTTCGCTCAATACCTCAGCAAGGCACAGGTTTTGGAGGGCCGCGGTGATGCCACGGTGGCCTCGCCGGTGGACGCCGACCTGTCCTCGATGCCGCCGGTCACCATTCACGCCAGCTCCGACGAGCTGTTGGTCGCCGACGCCGAATTGATGGCGAAACGCCTGGAAGCCAGCGGGATCCACTGCGATCTGCATTTGTGGGACGGCCAGATTCACGACTTCCCGATAGCGGCCGACGTCTTGCCCGAGGGCAGGCGGGCCCTGAAGTACATCGGTGATTTCGTCAAGGATGTCACCGCCGCGCGCAGCAAGGCCCCGAGCGTACGGGGCCTGCGCAACGCCGCGGTTGCGGGTTGAAGACAGCGAAAGTACTTGCCCCGCAGGCCGGTTCGCCACTCGTTCGCCGCCGTCCGCCTCGGCGGGTTCGCACGGTTTCGGCGCGGGCTTGCCCGCCGGCGGCGCGTGCGAAAGGTGCCCGGCGGTGAACCAGGCGGATAAGTTGCGCCGCTGCCGTTACAGTTGGTCTCGATGAGCCCACCAGCCCCGCCTGCGCTGACCGTGCGGTACGACGGAGCCGAGCGCACCTTCGCGCCAGGCAACGATGTCGTGATCGGGCGGGACCTCCGCGCCGACGTCCGGGTCGCGCACCCACTGATCTCCCGCACCCACCTCATCGTGCGATTTGACCAGGGCCGATGGGTCGTCATCGACAACGGCAGCCTCAACGGGCTTTATGTGCACAACCGCCGCGTCCCGGGCGTCGACATCCAGGACGGCCTGCGGGTCAACGTCGGCAATCCGGACGGCCCGGCGCTGACCTTCGAGGTCGGCCGCCATCAGGGTTCGGCCGGGCGGCCGCCCCTGACCACGTCGATACCGATCGTCACCTACCCCAGCGAACCGCCGGCGCGGGCGTCGCAGAGCCAACCGCTCGACGCGCAGGGCCCCGGCCATCCCCAGCAGCCGGCGTCCGCCTCGTTCCGCCACCCCGTCCATCCGCCCACGGCCGCGCAGCCGAGCCAGCCGGTCAGCGGACCCACCCCGAGTCACCCCTCGGCGCCGCAAGCGCGCTACCCGACCAGCGGCCTGCCGAGCGCCCCGCCGAGTGGCTCCCAGCCCGCACCGCAGATCTACCGGTCGCCGTCGATGCACTCCGCGCCGCCGACCACCGCGCAGCCGGCGGTGCCCCCGACGGGCCGCATCGGCGGCGACTCGTCGATCCTCGCGACGTCGATGATGAAAATCCTGCGGCCGGGCCGGGCCGGGCCGGACGTCCCCGGCGCGATCAAGATCGGGCGCGCCAACGACAACGACATCGTCATCCCCGAGGTCCTGGCCTCGCGCCACCACGCCACCCTGATCCCGACGCCCTCCGGCACCGAGATCCAGGACAACCGCAGCATCAACGGCACCTTCGTCAACGGCGTCCGGGTCGACTCGGCCGTGCTGCGCGACGGCGACGTCGTCACGATCGGCAACATCGACCTGGTCTTTCACGGCGGCAACCTGGCCCGCCGCGACCAGGCCGCGACCGCAACCCGCGGCGGCGGCCTCGACGTGCGCGGCGTGACCTGGACGATCGAGAACAACAAGACGCTGCTCGACAACATCTCGCTGACCGCGCTGCCCGGCACGCTGACCGCGATCATCGGGCCCTCCGGCGCCGGCAAGTCCACCTTCGCCCGCTTGGTCGCCGGGTACACGCACCCGACCACGGGGGCCGTGTCGTTCGAGGGTCACAACATCCACGCCGAATACGCCTCGTTGCGCAGCAGGATCGGGATGGTGCCCCAGGACGACGTGGTGCACGGCCAGCTGACCGTGCAGCAGGCGCTGATGTACGCCGCCGAATTGCGGCTGCCCCCGGACACCACGAAGGACGACCGCGCCCAGGTGGTGGCCCGGGTGCTCGAAGAGCTCGAGATGACCCAGCACCTGCACACCCGGGTGGACAAGCTCTCCGGCGGCCAGCGCAAGCGGGCGTCGGTGGCGCTGGAGTTGCTCACCGGGCCGTCGCTGCTGATCCTCGACGAGCCGACCTCCGGCCTGGACCCGGCGCTGGACCGGCAGGTGATGACCATGCTGCGGCAGCTGGCCGACGCCGGTCGTGTGGTGCTGGTGGTCACCCATTCCCTGACCTACCTGGACGTCTGCGACCAGGTGTTGCTGCTCGCCCCCGGCGGCAAGACGGCGTTCTGCGGGCCGCCCAGCCAGATCGGCGCCGCGATGGGCACCACCAACTGGGCCGACATCTTCAGCACCGTCGCCAACGACCCGGACGGGTCCCGCGCGCGCTACCTGGCCCGGACGGGCCCGCCGCCCGCCCCGCCGCCCGCGGAGAAACCCGCCGAACTCGGCGACCCCGCGCACACCAGCCTGGTTCGGCAGTTCTCCACGATCGCGCGCCGCCAGATGCGGCTGATCGTCTCCGACCGCGGCTATTTCGTCTTCCTCGCGCTGCTGCCGTTCATCATGGGGTCGTTGTCCATGTCGGTGCCCGGCGATGTCGGGTTCGGCATCCCTAACCCGATGGGCGCCGCGCCCAACGAACCCGGCCAGATCCTGGTGCTGCTCAACGTCGGCGCGGTGTTCATGGGGACCGCCCTGACCATCCGCGACCTCATCGGTGAGCGCGCCATCTTCCTGCGCGAGCAGGCGGTCGGGCTGTCCACGTCGGCGTACCTGCTGGCCAAGGTCTGCGTGTACACCGTCTTCGCGGTCGTCCAGTCGGCGATCGTCAGCGTCATCGCGGTCCTCGGCAAGGGCGCCCCGACCCAGGGGGCGGTGGCGCTGGGCAAGCCCGGCCTGGAGCTGTTCGCCGACGTCGCGCTGACGTGCGTCGCGTCCGCGATGCTGGGGCTGGCCCTGTCGGCGGTCGCCAAGTCCAACGAGCAGATCATGCCGCTGCTGGTGGTGGCGGTCATGTCGCAGCTGGTGTTCTCCGGCGGGATGATTCCGGTCACCGCGCGCGTCGGGCTCGACCAGATGTCGTGGGCCACCCCGGCGCGGTGGGGATTCGCGGCGTCGGCGTCGACCGCCGACCTGACCAAGCTGGTGCCCGGCCCGCTGACCCCGAAGGATTCGCACTGGCGGCACACCCCGGCGACGTGGTGGTTCGACGTCGGCATGCTGTTCGTGATTAGCGCCGTGTACCTGGGGTTCGTGCGCTGGAAGATCCGGCTGCGGGGCGGCTGAGCGCCCGCGGGCCGGTCAGGCGCCCTTGCGGACCATCTGGTCGGCCGCGGCGCGCATGCGGTCGGACAGTTGCAGCAGACCGTGCTCGCCCACGCCCAGCGGCAGCGTGTACGCGAGTTGCCGCAATTCGACGGCGTAGTTTCTCAGGTCTTCGCGAAGGCGCATCTCAACAGTGGGCATGACTTCTCCCTCGGGCCGGAACTGGGCGGCGAGCCTGGTCCGCGTCGACCAGCCGATCTGAAAATCCTCCCAGCCCGTTGGCGTATCCGCGAGAGCGCGGCCGTGTTTTAACGGGAGTTTGACAGCGCGTTTACAGCCGGGGCGCGCGACCCCTCGGTGCCCGACGGGCGTAACGCCACCGCGAAATCCCGGGCGCATTCTCGCCGTGGCGTTACGCTGGCGCTGCCCCGTGTAAGGCCGGCAGAAAGGCATAGGCGCCGGAATGGATTTCGAACTCGACGCTGGGCAGCGGGCCTGGCTCAGCGAGATTCGCGAATTTCTGCGCGAGAACGTCACCCCGGAACTGCGGGCCGAGCTCGCCGAGCACGACCTGGAATATCCCCAGGGCGAGGTGGCCCGGTTCCGCCGCAAGATCGGCGAGAGGGGCTGGTTCGGGCTGAACTGGCCGCGCGAGTACGGCGGTCTGGGGCTCGGCGCGATGCACCTGCACCTGCTGATGAGCGAATTCGAATACTGGGGCGTGCCCGGCCCGGATCTGACGGTGACGTCGGTGGCGCCGATGATCATGCGGCACGGCACTGAGCGCAACAAGACCGAATGGCTGCCCCTGATCGCCAGGGGCGAAATGATCTGCGCCGTCGGGTATTCCGAGCCCGAGGCGGGGACCGACCTGGCCAGCCTGCGGACCAGCGCCACCCGTGACGGCGACGAATGGGTGATCAACGGAACCAAGATCTGGAACAGCGGCGCTCAGCGCGCGACGCACGAATGGCTGTGCGTCCGCACCGATCCCGGCGGCGTCCGGCATCGGGGCATCTCGGTCATCATCGTGCCGATCGACAGCCCGGGTGTGGAAATTCGGCCGCTGTATGCGTGGTCGGGGTATCGCACCAACGAGGTGGGATTCCGTGACGTTCGGGTGCCGGCCGGCAACCTTGTCGGCGAGGTCGATCGAGGCTGGACCTACATCACCGGTGCGCTCGATCTCGAACGCGGTGCGCTGACCAACGCCGGCGACCTGCGCCGCGCCGTCGAGGAGTTGCGCGGGCTGGCGCGCCGGCCACGACGCGACGGGACCGTGCCGGCCGACGATCCGTCGCTTCGCCGCCGCCTGGTGCAGGCGGAGGCCGACGTCGCGGTCGCCACGCTGATGGGCTACGAGGCGGCGTCGATCCTGGACAGCGGTGTCATCCCCACCGTCGAGGTCAGCGTCGAGAAGGTGTTCACCAGCGAGCTGCGCCAGCGCATCGCCGGCCTGGCGCTCGACCTCCTCGGTCCGGACGGCCTGCTGGCGCATCGCAGCGAACAGGCCCCGCTGGCCGGCACATTCGAGCGGCTCTACCGGGCCGCCCCGCTGATGCGCTTCGGCGGCGGCACCAACGAGGTGCTGCGCGACATCATCGCCCAGCGCGGGCACGCGATGCCCTCCTATGGACGCTGACCCCGGCCCCCGCACGGCACCGATGAAGATCATCCCCACCGCCGAACAGCGCGAGTTCGCCGCGGCGCTGCGCGCGCTGCTGGCCGCCGAGAATCCGACCACCCTGGTGCGCGCGCTCGCCGAACCCGGCGCCGACCGCGGCACGCCGGCGTTGTGGAAGGCGCTGGCCGACGCGGGCGTCTTCGGCCTCGCCATCGCCGAGGAGTACGGCGGGGCCGGCGGCCGCCTCGACGACCTCGCCGTCTTCTACACCGAGGCCGGCCGCGCGCTGTGCCCGACGACGGTGCACAGCAGCGTTCTCGCCGCGCTGGCCGTCGATCAGCTCGGCTCCCCGGAGCTCAAGGGCCGCTGGCTGCCGGCGCTGGCGTCGGGGAGCGTGCGGGCCAGCACCGCCCTGCACAACGCCCGCGATGCCGCCGTCGTCACCCCGGTGCTGCGCGCCGATCCCGACGCGGGGCGGTGGCGGCTGCACGGAACCGCGGACTACGTCCTCGATGCCGACGTCGCCGATCTCCTGGTGGTCTCCGCCACGGCGGCCGGGCGCACGCTCGTCTTCCTCGTCGACGTCCGCGCCGGTGGCGTCGGCCTCGAACCGCTCGAGATGGCCGGTGGCATCCGGGCTTTCACCGTGTGCTTCGACAACGCGACGGCCGACGCGGCGCTCGACGGGATCACCGCAGCGGCCCTGCGCCGGGTGGCCAACACGGCCGTGGCGCTGGGATCACTGGACCTGGTGGGCGTCGGACAGGCGGTGCTGGACCGCACCGTCGACTACACCAAGTTGCGTCATCAATTCGGCCGGCCCATCGCGTCGTTTCAGGCCGCCCAGCATCTGGTGGCCAACATGCACATCGCGCTGGCGGCGGCGCGATTGGCGGCGCACGCGGCGGTGTTCTGGCTGGGGCGGGGGCGCGTCGCCAGCAGGGAGACGGCCATCGCGCGCATGCACGCGGCGACCGCGGCCCGGCTGATCACGCTCGACGCGCACCAATTGCACGGCGGCATGGGCTATGTCACCGAGACCGACCTGCATCTGTGGAGCGAGCGGGCGCGGCTGGGTTCGACATTCGGCGGCGGGGCCGACGTCGCCGCGGCCTGGCTTGAGCAGAGCATGGACGACGAAGGGGAGCGCCTTTGAGCGAGGACAGTTTGATCGATGCGGAATCGGCGGCGCGGGTGGGCACCGTCGCCGCGTCGGCGAGCGGCGAGGTGAACCGGCGCGACTGGCAGCGGTGGGCGGCGGCGGTCGGTGACCACAACCCGCTGTACTTCGACCCGGATTACGCCAGGGCCAACGGATATCGCGACATCGTCTGCCCCCCGCTGTTCCTGCAGTACGCCGTCCTCGGCGTATCCCCGCTGGGATCGCTGCGTCCCGACGGCTCGTCCGGCGCGGTCTCCGGCGGCCTGGCGTTCCCGCGCGCGCCCAAGCGGATGGCCGGCGGCGAGAGCTTCACCTTTCACCTGCCCGCCTACCACCGCGACGAGGTCGAAATGGTCCGCACCATCTCCTCGATAGCCGAAAAGCAAGGCCGCTCGGGCAGATTCGTTCTCGTCACCTGGAACACGGTGTACCACAACCAGGATCGTGACTTGCTCGCCGAAGCGTCGACGTCGATGATCGCCCGCCCCTAGAAAGGCCTTGTGCGCCATGACCGATCACCAGCCGTTCTTCGACGACATCGCGGTGGGCGAGCATATTCCCGTGCTGACCGTCACCGTCGACGAAACGCAGATGTTCTTCTTCAGCGCCGCCACCTACAACGGCCACCGCATCCACTACGACAAGGAGTGGGCCCGCGACGCCGAAGGCTACGACAACGTCCTGGTGCACGGCCCGCTGCAGGCGGCGCTGCTGGCCCGCGCGCTCGGCGACTGGATCGGCGGGCGCGGCCGACTGGTGTCCTTTTCGGTGCAGAACCGGGCGATCGCCTATCCGGGCGAGTCGCTGAGCTTCGGTGGCGAGATCACTGGTAAACGCCTGAGCGACAACGGGACCGGATTGGTCGATCTCGTGATCGCCGGGCGCCGCGGTGACACGATCCTGATGCCGGGCATGGCCACGGTCGAGTTGCCGATGCGGGGAGCCCAGCCATGACCGGGCTGCGCGGCGAGGCCGCCATCGTCGGCATCGCGGAGTTGCCCGCCGAACGCCGCCCCACCCGGGCGCCGCTGTTCACCCTCGACCAGTACGCGATGCTGGCCAAGCTGGTGATCGAGGACGCCGGGGTGGATCCCGGCCGTGTCAACGGCCTGCTGACCCACGGCATCGCCGAATCGGCGATGTTCGCACCGGCGACACTGTGCGAATATTTGGGCTTGGCACTGGATTTCGGCGAGCGGGTCGATCTGGGCGGCGCAACCTCGGCCGGGATGATCTGGCGCGCCGCCGCGGCCGTCGAACTCGGCATCTGCGACGCGGTGCTGGCGGTGGTGCCCGGGTCGTCCGCGGTGCCGCTGTCGCAGCGGCGACCGGCACCCGACCCGAATTGGTATGGGGCGTCGTCGAACAACTATGGCTCGCCGCAGGCCGAGTTCGAGATCCCCTACGGCAACGTGGGCCAGAACGCGCCCTACGCGCAGATCGCTCAGCGCTACGCGGCCGAATTCGGCTACGACCCTGCCGCGGTCGCCAAGATCGCCGTCGACCAGCGGACCAACGCGTGTGCGCACCCCGGCGCGGTCTTCCACGGCACCCCCATCACGGTCGACGACGTGCTGGACAGCGCGATGATCGCCGACCCGATCCACATGCTGGAAACCGTGATGCGGGTGCACGGGGGAGTGGGGGTGCTGATCGCCAACGCCGACATCGCCCGCCGCGGCCGCCACCGCCCGGTGTGGATCAAGGGCTTCGGCGAACACATCGCCTTCAAGACCCCGACCTATGCCGAGGACCTGCTGTCCACCCCGATCGCCCGCGCCGCCGACCGGGCCTTCGCGATGGCGGGGCTCGACCGATCGGACGTCGACATCGCGTCGATCTACGACTGCTACACCATCACGGTGCTGATGAGTCTCGAGGACGCCGGATTCTGCGCGAAAGGCCAAGGCATGTCGTGGGTCAACGAGCACGACCTGACCTACCGCGGCGACTTCCCCCTCAACACCGCCGGTGGCCAGCTGTCCTTCGGTCAGGCCGGCATGGCCGGCGGCATGCACCACGTGGTGGACGGCGCGCGCCAGATCATGGGCCGCGCGGGTGACGCGCAGGTGACCGACTGCCACACGGCGTTCGTCACCGGCAACGGCGGCATCATGAGCGAACAGGTCGCACTGCTCCTGCGGGGGGACTAACCATGACCCGCCCCATCCCGGAGCCCACGCCGGTCTCGCAGCCCTTCTGGGACGGCCTGGCCCGGCACCGCATCCTGGTCCAGTACTCGCCGTCAGCACAACGCTACGTGTTCTATCCGCGCACCCTGACCCCCGGAACCCTGGCCGACGACCTGCAGTGGCGCGAAATTGACGGTGCCGCAACGCTATACACCTTCACGGTCGCCCGCCGGCCCACCGGGCCGCCGTGGGCCGACGCGCTGCCGCAGCTGCCCGCGGTGGTGCAGTGGGATGCCGGACCGAAATTCAGCACCGAGTTGGTCGACGTCGACCCGGGTGACATCCGCATCGGCATGCGGGTGCGGCCGGTGTTCTACGATCTGCCCCAAGAGGGCATCACCCTTCTGAAATATCGGCCCGCATGAGCCCGGGCGGTAGGTCGGAGGTGCACATGGACGACCCGGTCGACAGCGACGTCATCGTCATCGGCGCCGGGTTCGCCGGGCTCTACGCCGTGCACCGGGTCGCCTCATCGGGCCTGTCGGTCACCGGCATCGAGGCCGCCCCCGACGTCGGCGGTACCTGGTACTGGAACCGCTACCCCGGCGCGCGCTGCGACGTCGAAAGCGTGGACTACTCCTACTCATTCGACGAAGAACTGCAGCGGAGCTGGTGGTGGACCGAACGCTTCGCCGCCCAGCCGGAAATCCTGGCCTACCTACGCCACGTCGCCGACCGTTTCGAGCTGCGCCGCCACTACCGATTCGGCGTCGACGTCACCGGCGCCAGCTTCGAGGAAGGCCGCTGGCACGTCGACACCGCGACCGGACAGCGCTTTGTCGCACAGTTCCTGTTGTGTGCGACCGGCTGCCTGTCGGCGCTGAATCGTCCCGACATCCCCGGGGCCGAGGACTTTTCGGGGCAGGTGTATTTCACGGCGGCGTGGCCGCGCGAAGATCCCGAGCTGCGCGGCAAGCGGGTGGGCCTGATCGGCACGGGATCGTCCGGGATCCAGGTGGCCCCGATCATCGCGGCCGCCGCCGAAAACCTGGTCGTATTCCAGCGATCCGCGAACTACACCATCCCGATGCCCAACCGGCCGTGGTCGGCCGAGGAACAGCGACAGATCCAGGAGCAGTACCCCGAACGCCGCCGGCTCTCCGCCTATGCGCCGGCGGGCACACCGCACGGCACCTACCACAAGAACGCCGTCGACACCGAACCGCAGGAACGGACCGAAGCGCTGTGGAAACGCTGGCGCGAAGGCGGAGTGCTGTTCGCCAAGACCTTCCCCGACCAGACCAGCGACCTGTCCGCCAACGACATCGCCAGGACGTTCGCCGAGCAGCGGATCCGCGAGATCGTCAACGATCCCGCCGTCGCAGCCGATCTCATTCCGGTCGATCACCCGATCGGAACCAAACGCATCTGCACCGACGACGGCTACTACGCCACCTTCAACCGCGACAACGTTCGGCTGGTGAACCTGCGCCGCGAGCCCATCGAGACGATCACCGCCGACGGGGTGCGAACAAGCGCGACGACATACCCCTGCGACGTGCTGGTCTTCGCGACCGGCTTCGACGCCATGACCGGCGCGCTGACCCGGATCGACCCGAAAGGTCCCGGGGGACAGCGGCTGCGTGACCTCTGGGCCGGCGGCCCGGTGACCTTCCTCGGCCTGATGGTGCCCGGCCTGCCGAACCTGTTCACCATCAGCGGGCCGGGCAGCCCGTCGGTGCTGTCCAATATGGTGCTGCACGCCGAGGTTCAGGTCGACTGGGTGGTCGACCTGGTGCGGACCGCGCGACGCCTCGGCGTGGACGAGGTCGAGCCCCGCCACGACGCGGCGATCGCCTGGACCGAACACGTGGCCCAAGCGGCCGAGCGGACCCTGTTCCCCAGCGCGGCATCCTCGTGGTACCTGGGCACCAACATCGAGGGCAAGAAGCGAGTCTTCATGCCCTACATCGGCGGTTTCGGCACCTATCGGCGGCGCTGCGACGAGGTGGCCCAGAACGACTACGCGGGGCTGGTGTTGACCACCCGATGACGTCGACGAGGAGGTGAACCCGTGCCGGAGACGGTCCAACAGCTGCTGCGGCAACGTCGCCATGACGACGCCCGGGCGCTGGTGCACGGCGAGCGGACCTGGACCTGGCGCGAGCACCTCGCCGAAGCCGAGGCGGAGGCCGCCGCGCTGATCGCGCTGGCCGACCCCGCACGCCCGTTGCATGTCGGCGCCGTACTGGGCAACTCCCCGGCCATGCTGCGCGCCATGGCCGCGGCGGCGCTGGGCGGCTACGTGCTGTGCGGGATCAACACCACGCGGCGCGGATCGGGATTGCTGGCCGACATCCGCCGATCCGACTGCCAGATATTGCTCGCCGACCCGGAGCACCTGGAACTGCTGAAAGACTTGGACCTCAACGGTATTCAGCTAATCGATGTGACCGGCGGCCACTACGCCGACGCCGTCGCGGCTGCGCCACCGCTGGCGCCGCATCGCGAGGTGGCAGCCGAAGACACCCTGATGATGATCTTCACCTCGGGCACCAGCGGTGACCCCAAGGTGGTGCGGTTCGCCCACGGCATGGCGATCATGTGCGGTGCCAGCCTGATCTTTCAGTACGACGTCACCGCCGACGACGTCTGCTACCTGTCGATGCCGCTCTTTCACTCGAACGGCGTCGCCGCGGGGTGGGCGGTCGCCATCGGCAGCGGGGCCACCATGGTGCCGGCGCGGTTTTCGCCGTCCCGCTTCCTCGACGATGTGCGTCGCTATCGCGTGACCTATGTGAACTACGTCGGCAAGCCGCTGGCGCTGATCCTGTCCACGCCCGAGCGTCCCGACGACGCCGACAACACCTTGCGGGTGGCCTTCGGCAACGAGGCGACCGATCGCGACATCGCCGAATTCGCAAGGCGTTTCGGGTGCCGGGTCGTCGACAGCTTCGGGTCGAGTGAATTCGCGGTGATCGTGGTGCGCGAAGACGGCACCCCGCCCGGCTCCATCGGCAAGCCGTACCCGGGGGTGAGCATCTACAACCCGACGACGCTGCGGGAATGCGAACCCGCGAAGTTCGACGCCCACGGGGCGCTGACCAACTTCGACGACGCCGTCGGCGAGCTCGTCAACACCCAGGGGGCGGGCCCCTTCGCCGGCTACTACAACGATCCGGGTGCCACCGCGGAGCGCATGCGGCACGGGATGTACTGGTCGGGAGATCTGGCCTATCGCGACGACGACGGCTGGATTTACCTGGCCGGCCGCACCGCCGATTGGATGCGGGTGGACGGGGAGAACCTGGCGGCCGGCCCGATCGAGCGGATTCTGGCGCGGCTGCCCGAGATCAGCCAGGTCGCCGTCTATGCGGTTCCCGACGACCGGGTCGGCGACCAGGTGATGGCCGCCCTGGTGCTGCGCCCCGGGGCCCGCCTGAGCCCGGACGTTTTCGCGAAATTCCTTGCCGCGCAGCCGGATCTGTCGCCGAAGGCATGGCCCCGCTACGTGCGGATCAACGACCGACTGCCGGCGACCGCGACCAACAAGATTCTCAAGCGGGCGCTCATCGCCGCGGGTGTGACCGCGCAGGAGGGGTTGTTGTGGGCGCGCCCGGCACGTGGCAGCAGTTATGTCCCGGTGAGCGAAAACGCCGCCGGCCGTGCGGCATCCGGCGTCGCAGGATCGTGAAGCGGCCTCAGCCCGCTTCCTCGACGGGGTCGGGCTGGGGTGCCTCCCCGAACCGCGCCAGCACCAGCGTCGCGCACACGGCGACGGCGAAGCCCGCGACCACCAGCCAGCCCAGCCCCTCGCGCGCGGTGTCGCCCAGCCACACCACCCCGACGAATGCCGGTGCGAGCGTCTCGCCGACCACCATGCCGGCGACGGCCGTGGTCACCGATCCGCGGTGCAGCGCCGAGGTGAGCAACAGAAAACCCGCGGCCCCGCCGGCGGCCGCCGCGTACAGCGCGGGGTTGGTGTAGAACGCCCGCTTGGTGGGATCGATCGCCTCGATCAGCCGCACACCCACCTCGACGACGCCGAAGCCGCTGCCGGCGGCCAGCCCCAGCGCGAGCGCACGCGCGCGGTCGGGCAAGCGCCCCGCGGCGGCGCCGCCGAGGAAGATCGCCGCCACCACCCCCAGCAACGCCCAGCCGAGCCCGGCCGGGGCGTGCCGAAAGTGGCCGGGGCCGGCGGCCAGGGCGAGAACGACCAGGCTGGCGCAGACCACGCCCACGGCCGTCCATTCCCCCGACGACAGCCGCGCAGACAGCACCCACGCGGCCACCACGCCGGTGACCGCGATCGAGGCGGCCAGCGCGGCCGCGACGACGTAGATGGGGACCAGGCGCAGCGCGGCGACTTGAAGCGCGAACCCGGCGACGTCGAGACCGACCCCGGCCAGATAGCGCCACTGCCGCACGGCGCGCAACAGCAGGACGGCGTCGACGCCCGAGCCGCTGCCGGCTTCCACGGAGCGGGTCCCTGCCGCCTGCAGCACGGTCGCCGTCCCGTAACACAGCGAACAGCCCAGCGCGAGGAGGAAGCCGATCAGCACACCCATCGACATTAGGCGCCGCGGCGGCCGTACGCCGCGGCGCCTGGCTCCTGTCAAACTGCTGAGCAAACGTTTGGCCGACGGACGGCCGGGGCACCTCAGAGGTATCTAACGCCATAGCCCTAACCATCGGTACGCAGCAGCCAGTGAACGGCTATGCCTGCGCTGTGCGCGCGTTCGACATATGTCTAAGCTTGCGCGCCAACAGAATTCATTTCGATGTTTGGAGTCGGTGTACAACTGTGTACTCTAGAACACATGGCTGAACGCGGTGCCCAGCCCAACGTCCCACGCGGACGGCGGTTATTCCTGCGGGCGGTGCGACGGTTGTTCAGCCCGCTGCAGCCCGACGACTACCTCGAGATGATCAACCCGCTGTGGACCACCAAGGAGCTGCGCGGGAAGGTCGAACGCATCGAGCAGCAGGGCTCGGAGGCGGCCAGCGTCCTGATTCGCCCCGGCTACGAATGGCCCGGCCACAAGCCCGGTCAATATGTGCGCCTCGGGGTGGTCATCGACGGCGTCTACCACTGGCGCGCGTACTCGCTGACCTCGGATCCCAGGCCCGAAGACGGCCTGATCAGCGTCACGCCGAAGCGCGTCGACGGCGGCGCCGTGTCGCCCTACCTCGTGCACAAGATTCAACCGGGCGACCTCGTGCGGTTGGGCGAAATCGAGGGCGTCTTCACGCTGCCCGAACCGCTGCCGGCCAAGATGCTGTTCATCAGCGCGGGCAGCGGCATCACGCCGATCATCAGCATGCTGCGCGACCTCGACCATCGCGACGAATTGCGCGACGCGCTGGTGATCCATTCCGCGCGAACCCGCGAGCAGGCCATGTTCCTGCCCGCCTTGGAAGAGCTCGAGCAGCGCCACGAGGGGCTGCGGCTGGATCTTCGCCTCACCTCCGAACAGGGCCGGTTCACGCCCGGCGACCTGGACGAAGTGTGCCCGGACTGGCGTGAGCGCGAGGCCTTCTGCTCGGGTCCCGGGGAAATGCTCGACGCGCTGATCGAACACTGGAAAGAACACGGCGACTGCGACCGCCTGCACTTCGAGCGGTTCCAACCGAAGATCGGCGGCGACGCCAACGCCGGCGAGGGCGGCACCGTCTGCTTCTCCGACAGTGAGAAGGAAGTCGAATGTGACGGCGGCACATCGATTCTCGAGGCCGGCGAGAAGGCCGGTCTCAACCTCGCCTATGGCTGTCGCATCGGAATCTGCCACACCTGCGTCGGGACGCTGAAGTCGGGCAAGCTGCGTGACCTGCGCTCGGGTGACGTCATCGAACCGACCGGACAAGACGTCCGAATCTGCATCAACACCGCTGAGGGCGACGTCGAACTCGAACTCTGATCGAAAGGAGCGGCTTGTGACCACTGCCGTAAAGAATGCCGCTGACAACCCACTCGCTCGCTTGAGCGAGCAAGAGCTGGAAAAGCTTGCCAAGGAATTCGACGCGATTCACGACGACGTGTTCGCCGACCTCGGCGAGCGCGACCGGCGCTACATCAAGAACGTCATCTCGGCGCAACGGCAGATCGTGGTGGCCGGCCGGGTGCTGCTGCTGGCCTCGCGCTCGAAGACCGCGTGGCTGCTGGGCACCGCGTGCCTCTCGATGGCCAAGATCCTGGAGAACATGGAGATCGGCCACAACGTCATGCACGGCCAGTGGGACTGGATGAACGATCCCGATATCCACTCCTCGGTGTGGGACTGGGACACGGCGTCGACCGCCGAGTCATGGAAGCACTCGCACAATTACATCCACCACACGTTCACCAACATCCTGGGCAAGGACAAAGATCTCGGCTACGAGATCATGCGGATCGACCCCAACCAGAAATGGGCGCCGCGGTATCTGGGCCAGCCGATCTACAACCTGTTGCTCACGCTGCTGTTCGAGTGGGGCGTCGCCGTCCACGACATGGACATCGACGCCATCCGCAAGCGGGAGAAGCCCTGGTCCGAGGTGCGCAAGGACCTCAAAGGGATCGGGGTCAAGGCGCGCGCGCAGATCGTCAAGGACTATCTCGGGTGGCCGCTGATCAGCGCGGGCGCGTTCGGGCTCGCGCAATTGGCGACGGGTGGCCGGCTCGAACAGCCGGCGCAGTCCCGCGTCGCCAGGCGGCTGCGCAGGGTGTCCACGGGCCGCCGCACGGGCGCCGTGGCGAAGTTCCTCGACAAGGTCGCGCCGGGTGTCGAAAGCACCTACCTGCGCACGCTGGCCGCCGACGCGCTGGCCAACGTCATCCGCAACGTGTGGGCCCACGCCATCATCTTCTGCGGCCACTTTCCCGACCAGACGTACACGTTCACGCCGGAAGAAGTCGAGGACGAGAGCCGCGGCGGTTGGTATGTGCGCCAATTGCTCGGCGCCGCGAACATCGACGGCAGCCCGCTGTTCCACATCATCAGCGGCAATCTCGGTTATCAGGTCGAGCACCACCTCTACCCGGACATGCCGAGCAGTCGATACTCCGAGATCGCGCCGCAGGTCAAGGAGATCTGCGAGCGCTACGAGCTGCCTTACAACTCCGGCCGTTTCTCGAAGCAGTGGGCGATGGTGCACCGCAGCATCTTTCGGCTGGCCTTCCCGGGCGGGAAGCCCCGGCCGAAGCCGGGTCCCTACCACGGCAACGTGCATCGGCCCGATCCCGAGCGGCCGAGCGAGGGCAATCGCTCCCGTGACCGGGTGCCCGCCGAGCATCCCTCCGCCGGCCCCGAACACGACTCCGGTGGCGTCGAGGTGCAGCCGCCGCCGCGGGGCAAGGACTGATCCGCGGCCGACCTCATCGGGATTGTTGATCGATGGCATCGGCGATCCCAATGGCCGGAGAGGACTCCACGCGCCGATCGCCGGTTTGAATGGGGTGATGGAACTCGAATCCCAGATCGCTCTGGTCACCGGCGGCACCGCCGGCATCGGCCTCGAATCGGCCCGCCTGCTGGCGGGCGAGGGCGCCGAGGTGGTGATCTCGGGACGAGACGCCGACCGGGGTGCCCGCGCCGTGGCCGAAATCGACGGCAAGGTCAGGTTCGTTCGCGCCGACCTCGGTGACATGGATTCGATCGCGGAGCTGGTGAGCGAAGCCGGACCGGTCGACGTGCTCGTCAACAACGCCGGCGCCTTCCCCGTCGCACCCACTGTCGAGCAAGGTCTCGCCCCGTTCGAGGCCATGTTCGACACCAACGTGCGGGGTGCCTACTTCCTGGTCGCGCAACTCGCCCCCGGCATGATCGCCCGTCAGCGCGGCAGCATCGTCAACGTCACGTCCCTGGCGGCTCGAAAAGGGATGCCGGGGGCATCGGTGTACGGCGCGACGAAGGCGGCGCTGGCGTCGCTGACGCGCACATGGGCCGCCGAATTCGGCCCGCACGGTGTCCGGGTGAACAGCGTTTCGCCGGGGCCCACGCGCACCGCGGGTGTCCTCGCCGAGTGGGGGGAGTCCATCGAGGACATCGCCACCACCCTCCCGCTGCGCCGCACCGCGCGCCCGGCGGAGATCGCCCAGGCGGTGCTGTTCCTGGCGTCGCCGCGGGCAGGCTACGTCACCGGATCGACGCTGTACGTCGACGGCGGCGGGGCCGCCGCCTGAACGCGCACCGAATCTGAACCATTTTCCCGGACTCGTCGTGGATCATCATCGATGATGCGCCCCGTCCGCTCACCCGCTCCCGAAGGCACCGAGGCGCCGGGGTCTCCCGGCGGCTACGGATTCCCCGCGTGGCTGTGGCGCTGGCTCGGCGAGCACCCGCCCCCGGGCGCCCGGCGGGCACAGCGGTGGCGCAGCCCGCTGCGCGGGCCGTGGCTGACATCGGTCTTCGGGTCGGTGCTGCTGGTGACGCTGCCGATCGTCATCCTCACCGGCTTGCTGTCGTACATCGCCTATGGGCCCCGGTTCGGGCAGGCCATCCCCGGTGACGTCGGGTGGCTGAAGCTGCCGACGTTCGACTGGCCCACCCGCCCGTCATGGTTGTACCGGCTCACCCAAGGCCTGCACGTCGGGCTCGGCCTGGTCCTGATCCCGGTCGTGCTGGCCAAACTGTGGTCGGTGATACCCCGGCTGTTCGTGTGGCCGCCCGCGAGGTCCATAGCCCAACTGCTGGAACGGGTTTCGCTGCTGATGCTGGTCGGGGGCGTGCTGTTTGAAATCGTCACCGGCGTGCTGGACATCCAGTACGACTACATCTTCGGGTTCAGCTTCTACACCGCGCATTACTTCGGGGCGTGGGTGTTCATCACCGGATTCGCCGTGCATGTCGCGATCAAGTTCCCGAAGATGTGGTCCGGCCTGCGCTCGATCGCACCGAGCGACGTCGCGCGGACCGGGCGTGCCGGCACCAGAGCCCAGGAGTGGGAGCCGGACGGGCTGGTCGCCTCGGAACCGCGCCCGGCGACCATGAGCCGCCGCGGCGCGCTGGCGCTGGTGGGCGGCGGCGCGCTGTTCATGGCGGTCATCACGGCGGGCCAGACGCTGGGTGGCTATGCGCGGCCGGCTGCGCTGCTGCTGCCGCGGGGGCGCACCCGCGGGGCCGGACCCAACGATTTCGAGGTCAACCGGACCGCGGTGGCGGCCGGGATCTCCGCGGAAAGCACCGGCGACCGATGGCGCCTGACCCTGACCGGTGGTTCCCGCCCGGTGACAGTGGACCGCGCCGCGCTGCTGGCCATGCCGCAGCACACCTCGGTGCTGCCGATCGCCTGCGTGGAGGGATGGTCGACCACCCAACGCTGGACCGGCGTGCGGCTGGCGGATCTGGCCCGGCTGGCCGGCGTGCCCGAACCGGAATCGGCGCACGTGTCGTCGTTGGAGCGCTCGGGCGCGTTCGGCCGCGCGACCCTGCAGGCGAGCCAGGTGCGCCACCCCGACGCGCTGCTGGCGTTGCTGGTCAACGGCACCGACTTGTCACCGGATCACGGCTTCCCGGCGCGCATCATCGTGCCGGCGCTGCCCGGCGTGCACAACACCAAATGGGTGCAGTCGATCGCCTTTCGGGCGGCGGCAAATGCGTAGCGCGCGAGCGGTTTTCGTCAAGCTCTACGGGTCGGGCCCGTTGCACCTGCTGACCCTGCTCGCCGGGTTCGCGCTAGTGGGCTACGTGGTGGCCACCATCGATCCGGTCACGCTGTGGAACTCGCGCGTGTGGTGGCAGTCGATCGTCGTGTGGTTCGCCGCGGCCATCGTCGTCCACGACCTGGTGCTGTTCCCGGTCTATGCGCTCCTCGACGCGCTGCTGTCGCGGGCCGCCGTCCGGCCGGAACCGCCCCGCGTGCCGGTGGTCAACTACATCCGGGTGCCCGCGCTGGGAGCGGGTCTGACGCTGGTGGTGTTCCTTCCCGGAATCATCAAGCAGGGCGCCGCCACCTATTCGGCCGCCACGGGCCAGACCCAGGACCCCTACCTTGGCCGCTGGTTGCTGTTGACCGCGGCGATGTTCGGGGTCAGCGCCGCGATTTACGCGGTCCGCGTCGTCAGGCGATGAACCGCCGCGGCGATTTCCGCGGGATGGTCCTCTTGAAGAAAGTGCTTGGCCGGCAACAGGATCGGGTCTGCGACACCGGCGGCGCGCTGGGCCTGGACGCCGTAGCGCCGCCAGGGCAGCATCGCGTCGCGGACGCCCCAGACGATCTGCACGGGGTAGCGCGCCGGCCGCACGGCGTCGAGGTAGCGCTGCTGCTTGGCGGCGGTAAGTTCGAACCCGCGCATGATTTTCAGGAACGCTCGCCCGCCGTCGTCACCGAACAGCAGGGGCGGCCAGCAGGCGAGTTCGGCGGACGGGACGCGCCGGCTCACCCCGACGAGGCGCATGATCGCCGCGAAGGCACCGGGCAGGTGCATCGAGGCCAACCAGGCTTCGCCGATACCGCGATGCGCAAACGGTTCCATGGGCCAGGGCCGGTGAAACGACTCCACTTCGACGATGGTGTTCAGCAGCGTCAACGACAACACCCGCTCGGGCACCGCGTGCGCCACCTCGAATCCCACGGGGCCGCCGATGTCGTGCACCACGAGATGGAACCGGTCCAGCCGCAACGCGTCGATCGCGCCGAGCAGCCAACGGCCCAGCCCGGTCCAGGAGTAGTCGGCGTCATCGGGCCGCTCGGCGAACCCGAGCCCCGGCAGATCGACCGCGACGCCGCGCAGCCCGCGAGCGCCCAGCTCCGGCACCACCTTGCGATAGAGGTAGGCCGAGGCGGGGACGCCATGCACGCACACGACCGGCGGCGCGTCGGGCGGGCCCGCCTCGATCACGAACGACGAGAGCCCGCCGGCGCTGAAGGTGCGCCCCGAGGACCGATACTCCTCGAGCAACCGGGTGACGTGCGCGGCGGTCATGTGGCCGGCTCCCTGTCAGGCATCCCTCAATACAACCCGATGCCCGGGCGCCGGCGCCGCGGTCGCCCATTTCGGTCCGCGATAGCCGCCATCGGGTGGCGCAATGGAACAGTTGCCGGCGAACGGCGTGTTGGAGTACTGCATGGAGATCTGGGATCTGCGGGCTTTCGTCGCGGTGGTCGAGGACGGGGGCCTCTCCGCGGCGGCGCGCCGCCTGCACATCAGCCAGCCATCGCTGTCCCAGACGATCCAGGCCCTGGAGAAGGAACTCGACGTCAAGCTGTTGACCCGCAGTAGCTCGGGCGTCGCGCCCACGCCGGCGGGGATGACCCTGCTGAGCGAGGCGCGGGCGGTGATCGCGCGCTACGACCACGCGATCACCGCCATGGCCAAGCATTCGGCGCAGGAGGGCCGGTCACTGCGGGTGGGCGTACCCCTCGAGCTGCCGGCACAGCCGCTCTCGGGAGCGCTCGCGTCGCTGGCGACGGCGTTCCCGCTGACGGTGGTGGAGGTTCGTCATCTGTCGACCGCTGCGCAGACCGACGCGTTGTCGGCCGGGGAGTTGGACGTGGGATTGGTGCGCGAACGCCCGATCGCCAAGCATCTGGACGTCTCGATCGTCACCGAGGAACCGCTCGGCGTGCTGCTTGCGGCCGAGCAAGCCGACGCGATGGAGGCGGCCGAGGGGCAGATTCGCCTGGACCGGTTGTCGGGCCTGCAGTGGCTCGGGTTTCCCCGCGCGGGCAGCCCGGCCTGGTACGACGAGCTGACGGCAGTGCTACGCAGCCATGGCATTGATCCGGGGCCCGCGGCGTCCTACGACCAGGACCTGTTGCCGGAGGTGAAGCTGGCCGCGGTGAGCGCCGGGGGAAAATTCGCGCTGGCCCCCGCCGGGCGGCTGGAACCGCTGCCGGACTCGGTGCGCTGGCTGGCCCTCGCCGGCCGCCCGCTGGTGCGTCGGACCTGGGTGGCCTGGCCGGCCGCGTCGCGACGGCGCGATCTCGCGTACCTCGTCGCGGCTCTGGAAGACGCCCTCGCTGGGACTGTGCCCGCCGGTGATGACGGGTAGGCAACGCAGACCTCCTGCGTCGCTACCGATCCCACTCACGGCGAGGCAACGCCGCGGCCGGCGCCTGGAAGGATCCTTGGAGTGTGCTCGCAGTTCTCCCCGCCGACCTGCGCCCACCGCGACCAGCCACTATCGTTGTGCCTCATGGGGACCCCGAACGCCGCGACGCGAGCCGCGCTGTGCGGCTGCGTGACCGCGTTCGTCGTGGCGATGGGCCTCTCGTTTGGCGGCGCACAAGCCACCGCCACGCCGTCCGTCGTGACGCCCGCGCCCCCGGCTCCGGGCGGCGCGGTGCCGGTGCAACCCGTCGGGGGAGGCGGCTGCATCATCGGCCTCAATTGCGGGTGCATCCGCAACATCACCTGCCCCGCACCGCACCCGCGCCGCCCGAGCGCCGACAACAACCAGCACTCCGCGCCCGCACCGCCGAATCCCTAGCGCCGAAACCGCGGACGGCTTTCCTATCATTTGGTGATGGGCGCCGCGGGGCTGGGAAGCATGGGCTCGCCGGCGTTCACCGACGAGGACCCGGCCCGGTTTCGCGCCGCCGGCTGGTGGTCTTTGTCGACGCTGTCGGATGCGGTGCGCCGCAACGCCGAACGGACGCCGGACCGCATCGCTTACCTCGACCATGGCGGGTCCTCCCTCACCTGGCATGAGTTCGACAGTGCGGCAAACGGTTTGGCTGAGTCATTGGCCGGGGCCGGCGTCGCCCGCGACGACCGGGTGGCGGTATGGCACGGCGACTCCACCGCCATTCACGTGCTGTTCGTCGCGATCGAACGCTGCGGTGCGGTGGTGGTCGGCATCGGTGCGCGGGCCGGCACCCGGGAGGCGACGGCGATCCTGCGCACCGCCCAGCCGACAATCCTGGTCAGCGATGGGCCGCGAGCAGCGGCGGCCGGGGAAGTGGCGAACGCACTGCGGCTGCCCCAGGTGGTGTTGGGTCACGACGGCGGGACGCTTCGCCTCGACGTCGACGCCGAACCCAGGCCGCTGGACCCCGACGCCCAACTCGGTCCCGACGACGTCTTCCTGATCAATTCCACCTCGGGCACCACCGGGCTGCCCAAGTGCGTCGTGCACACCCAGAACCGTTGGCACTACTTCCACCAGAAAGCCGTCGCCAATGGTCGGCTGACCTCCGACGAGGTATTCCTGCCGGTCATACCCACGCCGTTCGGCTTCGGGCTGTGGACCAGCCACACCACCCCGATCCACCTCGGCGCCACCGCGGTGCTGCTGGACCGGTTCACCACCAACGCCACCTGCGAAGCGATAGCCCGGCACAGGGTCACCGTATTGTGTTGCGTCAGCACGCAACTGACGATGCTCATGGCGGATCCGGCCAGCCGCGGTTACGACCTGAGCTCGCTGCGTGTGGTGTACACCGGCGGCGAGGCGTTGCCGTACCGGCCCGCCGCCGAGTTCGAGGAACTCTCGGGCGCCACCATTCTGCAGTTCTACGGCTCGAACGAGACCGGGATGCTCAGCGCGACAACGCTCAGCGATTCGCGCGAGCGCCGGTTGCGCACCGCGGGCCGGCTCATCCCCGAAATGTCGGTCCGGCTGTTCGACGGGGACCGCGACGTCACCGCCACGGGGCGAGGCCAGCCCGCCTGCCGGGGGCCGGCGACCAGCCTGGGCTACCTCGGCGGCACCGACCACGACAAGCTGTTCACCCGCGACGGGTGGATGCGCATGGGTGACCTCTGCGAGATCGACGCCGACGGCTACCTGCGGGTCACCGGGCGTACCTCCGATTTCATCGTCCGCGGCGGCAAGAACATCAGCGCCAGCCAGGTCGAAGACGCCGTCATGACCCATCCCGCCATCGCGATGGCGGCGGCCGTCGCGATGCCCGACCCGGTGTTCGGTGAAAAGGTCTGCCTCTACGCCGAACTCGCCGACTCCGCCCGCATCGACCTGCCCGGGCTCGTCGAACACCTGCTGGCGCTGGGGATTTCCAAGGAACTGCTGCCCGAACGGCTGATCGTTCTCGACGAACTGCCCCGGTCATCGGGCGGAAAGATAGCCAAAGGCCGGCTGCGCGAGGATATTGGAGCCAGAATGGAGGCCGGTGATGAACGCTCCTAACGCACGGCGCGGCGGGTTGGAAGTCTGGGCGCCCTCGGTGGTGCCGCCCATCGGCGTCGACCTGTCCAGCGAACAGGCGCTGGCCGTGGCCTTCCGTCACCTGGCCGGCATCGGATTCGCCGAGAACATGGCAGGGCACATCACCTGGCAGCCCGACGGTCACACGGAGATGTTCGTCAACCCCTGGGGATTGTGGTGGCAGGAGATCACCGCATCCGACATCTGTGTGGTCGACCGCGACGCCCATGTGGTCCGCGGGCGCTGGGACGTGACCCCGGCCATCCACATCCACACCGAGCTGCACCGGGTCCGCGACGACGCCCGCGTGGTGATCCACAACCATCCCTACTACGCGTGCGTGCTCGCCGCGCTGGGCAGGCTGCCAGAGCTGGTGCACCAGACGGGTTCGCTGTTCCTCGACGACCTGTGCCTGGTCGACACCTACGACGGCGAAATCGATAGTCCCGCACGGGCCGCGGAACTCGCGGCCCGCATCGGCGGCGCCAACCTGACCATCCTGGCCAACCACGGCGTCATCGCGACCGGCCGCAATCTGCCCGAGGCCGTCTACCGCGCGGCATCGGTCGAACGGGTCTGCAAGCTGGCCTACGACGTCCTGCTCACCGGCAAGGATCCGGTGGCGATGAACTGGTCGGACATGGCCGGCATGCAACGCTCGCTGATCGAACGGGCGGCCGACGTGTACTGGGCGGGGGCGGCGCGCATGACGATCAAGGCCGACCCGGACGTGCTGACGTGAACGTCGGGCATGCACCCACGACGCCGCACCGCAAGGGGATTGACGAGTGAAATCGATCGACGACCTGGCCGCCGACCTGAACTTCACCACGGCGAAGACCGGCGCGCAGCGGTCGGTCACCTTCCTGCCCGACCCGCCGCGGGCGCCCCGGCGCTACACGGTGATCTCGGTGGACGACCACATCGTCGAACCCCCGGACACCTTCACCGGCCGGCTGCCCCGCAAGTTCGCCGACCGGGCGCCGAAAGTCGTCGAGACCGACAGCGGGGGACAGACGTGGGTCTACGACGGCAAGGAACTGCCCAACGTCGGCTTCAACGCGGTGGTCGGGCGGCCGGTGGCGGAGTACGGTTTCGAGCCGGTCCGGTTCGACGAGATGCGCAGGGGCGCATGGGATATCCATGCCCGCATCAAGGACATGGACCTCAACGGCATCTACGCCTCGCTGAACTTCCCGTCGTTTCTGCCGGGCTTCGCCGGGCAGCGGCTGCAGCAGGTGACCGGCGACCGCGACCTGGCGCTGGCCTCGGTGCGGGCCTGGAACGACTGGCATTTCGACGTCTGGGCGGGGTCGTATCCCGACCGGATCATTCCCTGCCAACTGCCGTGGCTGCTCGATCCCGAGCTCGGCGCGACGATGATCCGCGAAAACGCCGAGCGCGGCTTTCATGCCGTGACGTTCAGCGAGAACCCGGCGATGCTGGGGCTGCCCAGCATCCACACCGACCATTGGGATCCGCTGATGGCGGCCTGCGCCGAGACCGGCACCGTGGTCAATCTGCACATCGGGTCGTCGGGGTCGTCGCCGTCCACCACCGCGGACGCGCCGCCGGACGTGCAGGGCGTGCTGTTCTTCGCCTACGCCATCTCCGCGGCGGTCGACTGGTTGTATTCCGGATTGCCCAGCCGGTTCCCCGACCTCAAGATCTGCCTGTCCGAAGGCGGGATCGGTTGGGTGGCGGGGTTGCTCGACCGCCTCGACCACATGCTCAGTTATCACGCCATGTACGGCACCTGGCAGGCGCTCGGCGAGACCCTGACCCCCGCGGAGGTGCTGACCCGCAACTTCTGGTTCTGCGCGGTCGAGGACAAGTCCTCCTTCGTGCAGCGTGACCGGATCGGCGTCGACAACATCATGCTCGAGGCCGACTACCCGCATTGCGACTCCACGTGGCCGCACACCCAGCGGACCATCCACGAACAGATCGGTGATCTGCCACCCGAGGCCATCCGAAAATTCAGCTGGGAGAACGCCTCTCGGCTCTACCAGCACCCGGTGCCGGCCGCGGTGCAACAGGATCCCGAAGTGTTCTGACCGGCCCCGCGCGTGCAGCCTGAGCACAACGCGCAAAACCCGAAAATCGCCCGTTGCGTGGCTATTGCGCACAAGCGAGTCATCGCCCGTATCGGTCCGTAACTTCGATCGCAACAAGGTGTCGGGACCCCCCTCGGCATCGCCACCGGTCAGGAGTTCGCCGTGTTCCTTGAGCCAGAACAGATTACGGGATCGAACGCGTACCGCTCGGCCAATGTGACCCCACCGCAGCGGTTGGAGGCCAAACGCGACGGCTACGTCCAACGCACGGTCACGACGACTGACGGTGTGCGCCTTGCGATTCGCGACTATGGCTCCGCCGGGCCGCGCGAGCACACCGTCGTGCTACTGCACGGCCTGTGCCTGACCCAGTCGAGTTGGGCCGCGCAGATCAAGCATCTGCTGCGCCGGTGGGGCACCAGCGTGCGGATCATCACCTATGACCACCGCGGTCACGGCGAATCCACCGGCGCCGACATGAGCACCTACCGCATCGACCGGCTGGCCGATGACCTCGCCGAGGTCCTCACCGCGCTGCGCGTCACCGGGCCCCTCACCGTGGCGGGTCACTCCATGGGCGGCATGGCCGCGCTGGCCTACCTCGCCCGCCCCGCCGCCGATCGCCCGGTCGAGCCGCAGGGGCTGGTCCTGGTCGCCACCGCCGCGGGCCGGCTGGCCGAGCGCGGCCTGGGCCGGCTGCTCAACACCCGCGCCACCGAGCTGCTGTTCGAACTCGTCCATCACATTCCCCGCCGCGCCATGGACCGCGCGGTCGACGGGTGGGTCCGTCCCCTGTGCGGCGGGCTCACGAAGTATTCGGGTCCGGATTGGCGGGGTGCGGTCGCGCTGACGGCGTCGGCCATCCGCACCACGCCCCTGACCACGGCGGCCGGATTCCTGCCCAGCCTGAAGCGCTACGACGAGTACCACGCGCTGGCGACCATCGCGGCCAACACCGTCGTCGTCAGTGGCGGGGCCGACCGGACCACCCCGGCCTCGCACGCACGCGACATGGCGGCGGCGATCCCGGGTGCGACGCACGTGCACCAGGCCACCGCCGGACACATGCTGCTCGAGGAGCGGCCGCGCTGTGTCAGCGACGCGATCGACAGCGTGCTGGGCATGCGGACCGTGGCCGCCCAGGGCGCGGCGATAAGCTACGTTTAGTATGTACTGAACGTAGTGGGGAGTCGCGATGGCGCCGGACGAGGCCGAGTTCGTCGACCGCCTCGGGCTGTTCTTCGAGCTCCTCGGCGCCACCCGGACCATGGGCCGGGTCTATGGGTGGCTGTTGATCTGCGATCCGCCGCAACAGTCGCTGACGCAACTCGCCGAGGCGTTGTCGGTGAGCAAGGCCTCGATCAGCACCGTCGCCCGGCAACTGCTGGACGGCGGCATGGTGGAGCGGTTGCCCAGCCCGAGCCGTCAGCACCTCTACCGCGTCAGGCCGGGCGGGTTCACCAGCGTGCTGGAAACGCAGCTGTCGCTGATGCGGCTGGGCATCGAACCCGCCGAGTACGCACTGTCGATGCTGGGCGAGGACCGCGCCGAACAGCGGCAGCGCGTCGAGGATTTCCGCGATTTCTGCGAATTCTGCGCCCAGGCTTACGGCGATCAACTCATGAAAATGTGGACCGAGTATCGGAAAGGGAAGAAGCCATGACCGCGACGGAAACAGTCGACTTCAACTCCGTCCCTTGGGGTTCGGTGGAGTGGACCAACCTCGTCACGCTGTACCTGCGCGCGCATGAGAGCCGTACGGAGCGGCCGATTCTGGGGGACAGGGCTGCCGCGGAAGCGGTGGAGCGCATCGACTACGACTTCAAGCGAATCCATCGGATGTCGTGGCCGGCGGCCAATCAGTACCTCGTCGCGTTGCGCGCAAAACACCTCGACGACTGGTGTGCCGATTTCCTCGCCCGCCATCCCGATGCGGTTGTCCTGCACCTGGGTTGCGGCCTGGACGGGCGCGCGTTCCGGCTCGGTATGCCGCCGTCGGTGGCCTGGTTCGACGTCGATCAGCCAAGCGTGATCGGGCTGCGCAGCCGGCTCTACAACGACACCGACAACTACCGGATGATCGGCTCGTCGGTGACCGAACTGCAGTGGCTCGATCAAGTCCCGACCGGACGCGCGACGCTCATCGTTGCCGAAGGCCTGCTGATGTACCTGCCCGAAGACGACGTTCGCCGGCTACTGCAGCGCCTCATCGACCGATTCGCCGGCGGCGAAATGCATTTCGACACCCTGTCGGCCCTGGCGCCCCTGATGTCGAGGATCTTCACCCGAGGCATCATCAAGTGGGGCATCCGCGACGCGCGCGAGATCGCGACCTGGGATCCGCGGCTGCGGTTCCTCGAGCAGAAACCCGTGCTGGCCGACTACAACCGGATCCCGTCGGCCGCGGTGCGGTTGATCTACCGGTTGACCTGGATGACGGCCGGTCGCCACTACGACGTACTCAACCGTTTCAAATACTGACTAGTCACAGGTCGGAAGCCAGCCGGCGCAGGATGTCGGCGGCGGGCTCCGCGGTGGCGTGCCGGTATCCGGTGCCCGCCCACAGGTGAACGTAGTCCGGCCTGCCCGCGGCCGCGGCCGCCTTGCGCAGCGGGCTGGTCAGGTAATGGATGGCGGGGTAGCCCGGCGGCGCCTCGGCTTCGTGGGCGTCGATGAACGCGTTGCGCAAGCCCCGGGCGGGCCGGCCGGTGAAGGCCCGGGTCAGCACCGTCTCGGTGTATGCGGGATCGACCAGGGCCGCCTGATGCGTGGCCGAGGCGCCGCTTTCGGTGGCGCGCAAGAGCACGGTGCCCACCGCGGCCGCGGTCGCGCCGGCGCGAATCACCGCGGCCACCGCGGCGGGGGTGGCCAGCCCGCCGGTGGCCAACACGGGCAGGGGCACCCGCGCGATGACCTGCCGAACGAGGTCGACGATCGGCACCGGCGTCAGCGGCCGCTGCGGCGAGAGGGTCCCGGAGTGCCCGCCGGCGTCGGCGGCCTGCACGGCGAGCATGTCGACGCCGGCGTCGTGCGCCTGCGCCGCCTCGTCGGCCGTGGTGACCGTCTGGACCACCACGCTGCCGGCCCCGCGCAGCGAGGCGATCACGTCGCGCGACGGAATGCCGAAGGTGAACGACACCATCGGCACGGGGTCGTCGAGCAGCAGCGCGATCTTCTCGTCGAACTTGTCGTTGTCCTCGATGGGTTCGGGTGGCAGTGTCAGCCCGAACTGGTCGGCGTCGGCCTGGACCATCGCGGCGTAGTCGCGGTAGCGTTGCGGATCGACCGGGACCGGGTTGGGCGCGAAGACGTTGACGCCGAACGGGATTCCCTCGGCGCGAACGGCTTTGATCTCGGCCTCGATGGCCTCGACGGTCTTGTATCCCGCCGCGAGCAAGCCAAGGGCGCCCGCGCGCGTGGCGGCCGACACCATGGCCGGGGTGGTCGGGCCGCCCGACATCGGAGCCGCCACCAGCGGGATGGACATTCCAAACTGCGCCAACATCTTCGTGCCCTTTCGCTGGTTCGGAGTGCGGCGGCAAGGCCGACGGTGCCTGCCTCGACAATATCGACGCCGTACGGGTGCGCATCATTCCGCCATCGCGACCCACCTGGCAGGATGCATGAGCGTGACGCGCCCCAACTTCCTTGTGATCGTGGCAGACGACCTCGGCTTCTCCGACCTCGGCGCGTTTGGCGGCGAGATCGAGACGCCCAACCTCGATCGCCTGGCCCACGCCGGGCTCCGGTTCACCGATTTTCATTCGGCCCCGGCCTGCTCACCGACCCGGGCGATGCTGTTGACCGGGACCGACCACCACATCGCCGGCATCGGCACGATGCTCGAGGTCGCATCGCCGGAATTCCGCGGCGCGCCCGGGTACGAGGGCTACCTGAACGACCGGGTGGTCGCGCTGCCCGAACTGTTGCGCGACGCCGGGTATCTGACCCTGATGTCCGGCAAATGGCACCTCGGTGCCACCATCGAGACGTCGCCGTGGGCGCGCGGCTTTGAGCGCTCGTTCGCCCTGCTGCCGGCCGGCGCCAGCCACTACGGCGGCGCCGGTGCGCGCGGATTCTCGCCCGTACCAACGCTTTACACCGAGGACGACCGGTTCGTCACCGTCGGCGACGACTTCTATTCGTCGGACTCCTACACCGATACCCTGCTGCGCTATCTGGACGAGCGCGCGCCCGACGACGACCGGCCGTTCTTCGCCTATCTGCCCTTCCAGGCGCCGCACTGGCCGCTGCAGGCGCCCGACGAATCCCTCGCGAAATACCGGGGCCGCTACGACGCCGGCCCGGACGCGCTGCGCGAGGAGCGGCTGGCCGCGCTCAAGCGGCTCGGCCTCTGCCCACCCGACGTCGTCGCACACCCGGTGGTGGCCGACGGCGCGCCGGAATGGGCCCACATGACCGACGAGCAACGCGCGCGCTCGGCGCGCAGCATGGAGGTCTACGCGGGGATGGTCGACCGGATGGACTACAACGTCGGCCGGGTCATCGACTACCTGTCGGCCAGCGGCGAACTCGACAACACCGTCGTCATCTTCCTGTCCGACAACGGCGCCGAGGGTGCGATCGTGGAGGCGATGCCGCTGCGCGGCCCGCAGATCGCCGCGCAGATCGAAAAGCATTGCGACAACAGCCTGGACAACCTGGGCCGGCCCACCTCGTTCATCTGGTACGGCCCCCGCTGGGCGCAGGCGGCCACCGCGCCGTCGCGGCTGCACAAGGCATTCACCACCCAGGGCGGGATCCGGGTGACCGGCTTCGTCACCTGGCCCGGCTTCGCCCGCCAGCAGCAGATCGGCACCGCGTTCAGCACCGTCATGGACATCGCGCCGACGCTGCTGGAGCTGGCCGGCACCGCACATCCTGGCACGTCCTACCGGGGCCGCGAGGTGGCACCGATGCGCGGCCGCTCACTGGTCGATTACCTGACGGGCGCCGCCGAGACCGTGCACGACACCGGCACCGGCACCGGCTGGGAGTTGTTCGGCCGCCGCGCCATCCGCCAGGGCGACTGGAAGGCGCTGTACCTGCCGCCGCCATACGGGCCGGGCGCCTGGCAGCTCTACGATCTGTCCTCCGACCTCGGCGAGATCGACGACCTGGCCGCGTCGCACCCCGACAAGCTGGCCGAGCTGCTGGCGCTGTGGGACCGCTACGTCGAGGAGACCGGCGTGATCCTCGACCCCATCTCGGTGTACGACCTGCAGCTATGACCCTCCGACCACCACGGTCACCCCAGGTCAGGCGCCGGGTCGGGCGGCCTCAAACAGCTCGACCGAACCGCTGTGCCGTGCCACGACGACGTCGAGTCCCGCATCGCTGAGCCAGCGCTGCACGTCACCGGCCCGGGGCGGCTCCCCGAAGAAGCCCGCCGCCTGCAACGCGGTCACAAAACGGTCCTGGCGCCAACCGCGACCGCGTACGCACGTGCTCCCGCGAAGGATCCCACCGGGCTTCAGCACACGCGCGAGCTCGACCACCGCCGCGCGCGGGTCGGGCAGACAATGCAGCCCGTTGAACGTCACCGCCAGGTCGAAGGTGTTGTCCTGGAAGGGCAAATCGGTGATATCGGCCTCGGTGAACTCCATCAGGTCGGCCAGGCCCAACTGGTCTGCCCGACCGCGCGCCCGCGCCAGCATGTCCGGGGAAATGTCGGCCGCCACGTAGCGGCAATCCTGCCCGGGGCGCAGGCCACGAAAGGCGAAGCCACCACCGCACGGGATGTCGAGCACATGCGCGCCGGCGGGAACCTCACCGACCCGCTGAACCTGCGCTAGCAAATCAGGTAATGCCAATCCCCACAGCGCTTTTGCGCCCACCGCGGCGACGCCGTCATGCATTGCGGCCGTGTTGTACAACGCCGATGCCACCCGAGCGGCACGCCAGCGCTCCGTTACCTGCCCCATCCGCTGACTCTAACCCGAAACCCAGGCATGGCAACCACGGCTGAATCCCGCCCGCTGGCGATAAGCTCAGCGGCGTGCCCAAAGACCATTCACCGGTGAACCCATGAGACGCCGGCCTGCCGCGGCGGTGCCCTTCTGATGGCCGGGCCGGCGGTGCGGATCGGCATCCTGGGCGCGGCCAGGATCGCGCCGATGGCGTTGATCGGTCCTGCCAAGGACAACCCCGAGGTCGTCGTCACCGCGGTGGCGGCCCGCGACGTCCCGCGGGCGCAGGCCTTCGCCGCCAAGCACGGAATCGCCTCCGTGCACGGTGATTACGGGGCGCTGATCGCCGACCCGGACGTCGACGCCATCTACAACCCGCTGCCGAACGGCCTGCACGGGCGCTGGACGCGGGCCGCGCTGGCCGCCGGCAAGCACGTGCTGTGCGAGAAGCCGTTCACCGCCAATGCGGCCGAGGCACGCGAAATCGCCGCCCTGACAGCCGATTCGGGGCGGGTGGTGATGGAGGCTTTTCACTATCGCTACCACCCGCTGACGCTGCGCGCCGAGGAGATCATCGCCTCCGGTGAGCTGGGCACGCTGCGGCACGTGGAGGCCGCGCTGTGCTTTCCGCTGCCGAAATTCTCCGACATCCGTTACGACTACGCGCTTGCCGGCGGGGCGACGATGGACGCCGGCTGCTACGCGGTGCACATGGTCCGGACGTTCGGTGGGACTTCCCCGGAAGTCATTGCGGCGCAAGCCAAACTGCGCGACCCACGCGTCGATCGGGCCATGACGGCCGACCTGCGGTTCCCGGCCGGCCATACCGGCCGCGTGCGCTGCTCGATGTGGTCGCCGCGACTGCTGCAGATCAGCGCCCGGGTGATCGGCGAACACGGCGAGCTGCGCATCCTGAATCCCGTGATGCCGCAGTCTTTCCATCGGCTCTCGGTGCGGTCGCGCCGGGGGAGACGGACGGAACGCTTCGGGCGACGCGCTTCCTACGCCTATCAGCTGGACGCGTTCGCCGCGGCGGTGCTGCGCGGCGAACCGGTCAAAACAAGCCCGCAGGACGCGGTCGACAACATGACCGTCATCGATGCGATCTATTGCGCCGCGGGCCTGCCGCTGCGTTACCCGGCCTGAACGTCCGACAACAACCGCCGCGCGGCCTCGACGCACGGGCGTAGGCGGTCTATCGGGCTCACCCCGGCCAGCGCCAACGATCGTTGGGGCACTTCGATTTCGAGCACCGTATCGGCGGGCAGCGCGCGCAGGAGCTCGCGCAGCGGGAGCTCCCCCTCACCGGGAACCATGCGCTCGAACATGGCCTCCTCCAGGTAGTTGTCGATGCGCGGCCGCAGCGTCGTGTCGTTGAGTTGGGCGTAGCCGATGCGATCGGCATCGATGGCGGCCACTTCGGCGGCGCCGGAGCCCGACCGCACCAGGTGCATGGTGTCGATCAACAGGCGGAATTCGCGTCGTCCGACGTACTCCTCGGCGGTTAGCGCCGCGCTCAGGTCGCCGATGGTCAGGCCGGGCACCGGTTCGACGACCGTGTCGATATCGCGCTGTGCGGCGAGCTCGGTCAGCGCGGCGAACTGGTCCAGGGTCCGGGGGAGGTCGGGGTCCAGGCTGACCACGTTGATCCGGGGGACGCAGAGCTCGGCCAACACGTCGAGGTCGCCCCGCAAGGCGCTCACGTCGGCGCCGGGCAGCACCACGAATCCGTCGCCCAGCGAGATGCCCACGCCCCGGTCGCCCAGCGCGGCGAGCAGGTCGCGTCGTAGCCCGGCGTCGTCTTTCAACGAGAACGGGGGATAACCCAGCGGCACCAGCGGCATCCCCCGCACGGCGACCGAGATGTGGCGGCACCCCAGTTTCGCGGCCAGATCCACCAATTCGATTGGTGGCAGCCCGAATACGCTGAGCATGCCGATGCCGAGGCGGTCCGGCCGCCCCGATGATGTCATGCGGGGCGACCCACCAGTTGCGCCAGTTGCGCGGCGCTCTGGGCCGTTTGGGTGGTGAGCACGATCCGCCCCGTGGTGGCCGGTTGCTCGATGATGGGGGCCTCGAGCACCATGTTGTCGCGGATGAAGGCCATGTGGTCTTGCAGATGCTCGCCGGTGAATGCGGCCCAGGCGGCCGTCGACGGCGGATCCAGCACGAGGGTCAGTTCGTAGTAGTCCGCGGTCAATGACTTCGGCGGGTCGACGTGCACGAGGCCCAGTCGCATGGTCTCGGGACCCAGCGTATAGACGGTGGTTCGCCCGATGTCACAGGTGGTCAGCGTGTCGGTCGGCGTTATCGACGCGTTCGGATCGGCGGCCGGGCACTTCACCGCGGGAGTGGTGGGCTGCGACTTCGTCACCGGCCGAACCGGCAACGGGGCGATCTTCACCACCGGCGGGGGCGGCGGGGGCGGGGGCGCGGTGGTGCTCGGCGGCGCCGTGGTCGATGAACCCGCGGGCGCGGGCGGGTGCGCGTGCTGGCAGCCACTGATCACGGCGGTGAGCAGGCCGAGCGACCCGAGCCAGGCGGCGGCGTTGCGTACGCGGAAACGACGGTGACTCATCCGAACTGACTCTACTCGGCGGTCATCGGTTTTCCGTTTGGATGGGAAGTCTTGCACCGCAATTTCTTTGGAATGGATGGGCGTGCACCGGCGAATTCGGAGGTGCGAGTCGGTGCAGTCGGCGGCGATGAGCTGTGGGTATCCGACACGCTGACGCGGCGAGAACGAGCCCTTTACCGACACTACGAATATAGAGTAGGGTCGCGGTTCAAGACTCATGGATAGACGACGAAAGCCTAATCCCGCCGAGCGCCGCCGCGACCTGTGCGACGCGGCAATTCAGTTATTGGCTGACGACGGGGCCAAGGGATTGAGCCATCTGAAGGTCGACCGCAAGGCCGGCGTGCCGGACGGCACGACCTCGTTTTACTTCCGCACCCGATCGGCATTGCTGCGCGCGGTGGCCGAGCGCTCCGCCGAGCTCGACCTCGCCGAGCTGCAGGCGATCGCGGACAGCTCCGAGGCCGGAAGTCGCGCGCCGTCGCGGTTGTCGCAGGTCGTCATCCAGGCCGGCAGCGATCCGCAGTTGTACCGGACCAGGGCCCGTTACGAGCTCACCATGCAGGCCACCCGCGACCCCGCGCTGGCCGCGATCCTGCAGCAGGCCACCGACGAGTTCACCAAGCTGCACCGGGAAATCCTCGTGCAGCTCATGCCGCACGGCGCCGACCTGGATCCGGCGGTCGTCGAGGATCTGAGCAACGTCACGCTGACGTTCATCAATGGCCTGCTGCAGCGGTTCGCCCACGGCGACCGAATCATCGACAGCGCCGAACAGCTCGACGGAATCCTGTCGGCGATCGCCACTGGGATCTTGAAGAGTTCGGCCAAGGGGCGGCTCACCCAGACGGGCGGCCTGCAGGTGTTGCGCCGGGGGGCGGCCGGATCCGGATGAGGACGCCGGCGGGACACGGCGTGCCGGGCTCTGGCTCTTGCCAGGGCCTCCGCTGTATGGTTCTCTACGACAATAGAGTGAGCCCACGTTCATGCGTCGTTTTCCCCCGCGCTTGTGCAGAAGTGACAACGACGCAATTAAGCGGAGTGTATAAATTGCCCGGACCGAATCCAGCGCTGCAACGCTGGCAGCGCTAGCCCTGGTGCAGGTAATGCGGGTATCGAAAAGTGCAGCGGTAGGAGGATTTTCGTGACGGCGAGCACCGAAAGCAGTGTTCGGTTCGATCCATACGATGTCGGGTTGATCGCCGACCCGTATCCGATGTTCGCGCGATTGCGCGAAGAGGCGCCGCTCTATTACAACGCCGAATACGACTTTTACGCCGTGAGCCGTTACGCCGATGTCAGCAAGGCGCTGGTCGACCACGAGACATACAGCTCCGCGCGGGGCGCCATCCTGGAGCTGATCAAGGCGAACCTCGAAATCCCGCCGGGCATGTTGATCTTCGAAGACCCGCCGATTCACGACGTGCACCGCAAACTGCTGTCGCGGATGTTCACCCCACGCCGGATCGCCGCGCTGGAGCCGATGATCCGCGACTTCTGCGCGCAGCTGCTGGACCCGCTGGTGGGTTCGGGACGCTTCGACTTCGTCACCGACCTGGGCGCGCAGATGCCGATGAAGGTGATCAGCATGCTGCTCGGCATCCCCGAAGACGACCAGGAGTACATCCGCGACCGGGGCAACGCCCAGCTGCGCACCGAGGCGGGCAAGCCGATGGACGCCGCCCAGCACGGCCTGTCCGTGGGCGAGCAGTTCGAGGCCTACATCGATTGGCGCGCCGAGCATCCGTCCGACGACATCATGACCGAACTCCTCAACGTCGAATTCGTCGACGAGACCGGCACCACCCGCCGGCTGTCCCGCGAAGAAATCCTGGTCTATCTCAACGTGGTGGCCGGGGCCGGCAACGAAACGACCACCCGCCTGATCGGTTGGTCCGGCAAGGTTCTCGCCGAGCACCCCGACCAGCGTCGCGACCTGGTTGCCAACCCCACACTCATCCCGCAGGCCATCGAGGAGTTGCTGCGCTACGAGCCGCCCGCGCCGCACGTCTCGCGATACGTGACCCGCGACGTCGTCGTGCACGACCAGACGGTGCCCGAAGGCAGCGTGATGATGATGCTCATCGGGTCGGCCTGCCGCGACGAGGCCCAATTCGGCCCCGACGCGGGCGAATTCAACATCCACCGCACGGTGCGCCCGCACCTCACCTTCAGCATGGGCACGCACTTCTGCCTTGGCTCGGCGCTCGCGCGCCTCGAGGGCCGCATCGCGCTGGAGGAGATTCTGAAGCGATTCCCCGAGTGGGAGGTCGACCTGAACAGTGCCACCCTCAGCCCGACCTCCACGGTGCGGGGCTGGGAGTGTATGCCGGCGCTGGTGTCGTGATGGCCGGCCGGGTCGAGGGCAAGGTGGCTTTCGTCAGCGGCGCCGCCCGCGGACAGGGCCGCAGCCACGCCGTGCGTCTGGCGCAGGAGGGCGCCGACATCATCGCGATCGACGTCTGTGGGCCGATCGAGCACCTGGCTTATCCGCACGCGACACCCGAAGACCTCGCCGAGACCGCGGATCTGGTCAAAAACCTCGACCGGCGCATCGTCACCGCCCAGGTGGACGTCCGCGACTACGACGCGCTGAAGGCCGCGGTGGACAGCGGGGTGGAACAGCTCGGTCGCCTCGACATCATCGTCGCCAACGCCGGCGTCGGAACCGACGGCAGAAAGCTGCACAAGATCCGCGAGGACGTGTGGCAGGACATGATCGACATCAACCTCAGCGGCGTGTGGCACACGGTGAAAGCGGGCGTACCGCACGTCCTTTCGGGTGGCCGCGGCGGGTCCATCGTGCTCACCAGTTCGGTGGGCGGTCGCAAGGCGTACCCGAACACCGGTCATTACATCGCCGCCAAGCACGGCGTGATCGGCCTGATGCGGGCCTTCGCCGTCGAGCTGGGCCCGCACATGATCCGGGTCAATTCCGTGCTGCCCACCCAGGTCAGCACCACGATGGTGATGAACGACAACACCTATCGGCTCTTTCGTCCCGACCTGGAAAATCCCGGACCTGACGACTTCGCCCCGATCTCGCAGACGATGCACACACTGCCGGTGCCTTGGGTGGAAGCCACCGACATCAGCAATGCTGTCCTGTTCCTCGCCTCTGACGAATCTCGTTACGTCACCGGCGTTTCGCTTCCCGTCGACGCGGGCAGCTTGCTCAAATAAGCGCCAGCCCCCAGTGAAAGAAGAAAGCCCATGCCCGAATACGACTACGAAAAGCTGAAGAAGGAAGCCGAGCAGTACATCAAGTTCGAGAAGGACAAGAAGAACCGGATCGCCTACATCACGTTCAACCGGCCGGAAGAGCTCAACTCGACCACGCTGGGCATGCGGCAGAACTACGCGGACCTGATCCACAAGTGCAACGTGGACGACGACGTCAAGGTGGTCGTGATTCGCGGCGAGGGCCAGGATTTCGGTAGCGGCGGCGACCTGCCCGAGCAGCGTCCGATGCTGGAGAACCCCGGCCTGCCGCTGCACCACGAGCTGGCGATCAACGATGACGACGTCAAGTACCCACCGGGCGGCTCCTACCGCTACCTGTCCACCGTCACCGACTTCTACGCCAAGGCCCGCGCCGGAAACCGTCCGCTGCAGGAGCTTCGCAAGATCAGCATCATCGAGGCCAAGGGCTACTGCTACGGATGGCACTTCTATCAGGCCGGCGACGCCGACCTGGTGATCTCTAGCGACGACGCCCTGTTCGGGCATCCGGCCTTCCGTTACGTGGGTTGGGGACCGCGGTTGTGGTGGTGGGCCGAGACGATGGGCCTGCGCAAGTTCTCCGAAATGCTGTTCACCGGACGGCCGTTCAGCGCCAAGGAAATGTATGACTGCGGATTCGTCAACAGCGTGGTGCCGCGCGACCAGCTGGAGGCGGAAACCGAAAAGTACGCGCTGGCATGCTCGAAATCGCGCCCGACCGACACCGTCGCCGTGCAGAAGACCTTCCTCGAGCTCTACAAGCAGCACAAGGGCGAGTACTTCGGCAGCCTGCTGACCGGCATGGTCGAGGGCATGTTGCCGATGATCAAAAACGACGCGGAAGAGGTCGACCTCACGGGGGGCACCTTCGAGAAGGGCCTCAACAATGTGGTCAAGGACAACGACTTGAACTTCCCGCCGGAGTGGCGCCTGAGCCGCTCGGGCCGCGCGAAGCCCTGACCGTTTTGGCGGGGCGTGCATGTCCGCGCTGACGGGTGTCCGGGTCGTCGAGTTAGCCGAATCCGTCGCGGGGGAGTACTGCGGAAAGCTGCTGGCCGACTTCGGCGCCGAGGTCGTCAAGATCGAGGCGCCGAAGCGCGGCAGCGCAACCCGCGCCATGGCGCCCGTCCTCGCCGACGGGTGCGACGGCAGCGCCCTGTTCGCCTACCTCAACACCAACAAGCGCTCCGTCGTCCTCGATGTCGGGTCGGCGGCCGATGTCGAGCGGCTGCACCGCCTCATCGACACGGCCGACGCCGTCATCGAAGGCGGGACCGCGGACTGGTCCGCGCGCCACCCGTCCGTGGTGTTCTGTTCCATCACGCCGTACGGCGACGGCGTGGCCGCCGAGTTCGACAATGCCCGAGGCATCAACGTCTTTCACGCCAGCGGCTGGGGTTACCACACACCCAGCCATCCGGACCCGGGCAAGCCGCCGCTGCAGGGACCCGGCCGCTTCCTGGCCGACTACGAGGCGGGGCTGGAGGCGGCGCTGTGTATCGCGTCGTCGTTGTGGGGACGCCTGCATACCGGTGAGGGCGAGTCGATCGACGTCTCGCAACAGGCCGTGCTGGTCTCCCGCGCCGATTGCATCCTGGGCCGCCTGGTCACCGGCGAGGTGCCGGCCGCCGGCGAGCGCGGGGACTACGACCAGGCGGGGCCGGCCTCGTTCTTCGCCTGCTCCGATGGTTACGTCTACTTGTACATGACCAGCGTAGCCCACTGGGCCGGGGTGAAAACCCTGATGGGACAGCCGGAATGGCTCGGCGGCTTCGAGGACGACTGGTTGGAGTTCTCCGTC
Source organism: Mycobacterium sp. NGS33 (assembly GCF_059812885.1). Taxonomy (NCBI): domain Bacteria; kingdom Bacillati; phylum Actinomycetota; class Actinomycetes; order Mycobacteriales; family Mycobacteriaceae; genus Mycobacterium; species Mycobacterium sp. NGS33. The sequence continues at coordinate 71,150 of NZ_JCALDN010000011.1, forward strand.
ACCACCGAGAAGGTCACGAGGTTTCAGCGCGGGTTCGCCGCGTGGGTCGCCGGCCTACCCAAAGAGGAGGCCTCGGAACGGGCGCAGCGGCTCGGCGTGCCGCTGGTGCCCGTCAACGGCGCCGCGGACCTGCACCAGTCGCCGCAGTACCGCCATCGCGGTTTCTTCCAGCGGGTCCGCCACCCCGTGCTGGGCGAGGCTGCGTATCCCACGGTACCGTACGCGTTCAGCGCATCGCCCGCCCGAATCGCCAGTGCGGCACCGACGCTCGGCGAGCACACTCGGTCGGTGATGGCAAGCCTCGACACCCCGCGGGCCCGGCCGGCGGTCAAGCAAGCACAACTCAAACCGCCCAAGCGCCCGCGGGGCGGACCGCTGCACGGCGTGCGGGTCGTCGAGCTCACCAAGGTCTGGGCCGGCCCGTACGCCGGCAAACTGCTGGCGATGCTGGGCGCCGAAGTCATCAAGGTCGAGACGGCCGACAACCCCGAGGAGATGCGCGCTTACGGCGGCACCGACGTCAACCATGCTCCCTATTTCTTGAGCATCAATCCCGAGATCCTCAGCGTGGACCTCGATATCAAGTCGGCCGACGGGATGGCGCGGCTGCGCGAGCTCATCGCCCGCAGCGACATCGTCATCAACAACCTGCGCCCCGGCACCATGGAACGCCGGGGCCTCGGGTATCCACAGCTCACCGAGATCAAGCCCGACATCATTTCCGTGTCGATCAAGATGTGGGGCAACGACGGGCCGCTGGGCCACCAAACCGGTTATGCGCCTTGCTTCGCGGCGCTGGCCGGACCGGCCTCGCTGGTCGGCTATCCCGAGGGTCCGCCGCTGGGGACCAGCATGCGCTACGGCGACTCGACGGTGGGGGCCGCCGCGGCCTATGCCGCCGTCGTCGCGTTGCTGCATCGGGAGCTGTGCGGCGCAGGGCAATTCGTCGACGTGTCGGCGGTGGAAACCCTCTCCTCGATGATCGGTGACTGCCTGCTGGAACAGGCGCTGACCGGCCGGCGATTGGGTCCCACCGGCAACCGCCACCCGGACATGTGCCCACACGGGTGCTACCCGTGCGCAGCCGGCGGGTGGATCACGGTGGCCGTCGCGACCGATGCCGAATGGCTCCGGCTATGCGAGGCACTCGACGCCGCGACACTGGGTGACGATCCCCGCTACGCCACCGGCGATTCGCGCCACCGGCACGCCGATGCGCTGGACGCGGACCTCGCCAGGCTCACCCGAGACCGGGACGCCGAGCGGCTCGCGCGGTGCCTGCGGGCGGCCGGAGTGCCGGCCGCCAAGAGCGCCACCGCCGTGGATGTGATTGGCGATCAACGGCTGTGGGGCCGAGAGCTGTACCGGTTCGTCACGGATCACCGCGAGGGCCAGCGACCGGTGCTCGGGCCGTCCTGGCGAATGGCGCGCAACCCCGCGCGGATCGAGCGCGGCGCGCCCGACCTGGGCGAGGACACCGACTACGTTCTACACGAGATACTCGGCACCCAACCGATGGGCGGAAGATGACGACACTGGCGCGCACTGCGGCCCTGGTCACCGGCGCCAGCAGTGGCATCGGCGCGGCGACGGCCCAGGCGCTGGCCGCCCACGGCGCCGCGGTCGCCGTGCTCGCGCGCCGGGCCGACCGGCTGGACGAGCTGCGAGGCCGGATCGAATCCGCCGGTGGCACAGCGCTGGTCTTGACCGCCGACGTCACCGACGCCGAACAGGTGGCGTCGGCCGTGCGGCGCACCGTCGCGGAGTTCGGGCGCCTCGACATTCTGGTGAACAATGCCGGCCTGATGGCCTCGGCGCCGGCGACCGAGGCGTCGCTGCGCGACTGGGACCAGATGGTGTCGGTCAACGTGCAGGGCGTCCTCTACGCGACCCGCGCGGCGCTTCCCCACCTGATCGGGGCGGCCGCCGATTCACCGCGCGGCGTGGCCGATCTGGTCACCATCAGTTCCACCGCCGGCTGGGTGGCCCGGCCGAACACCGCGGTGTACTCGTTGACCAAATTCGGGGTGAACGCCTTCAGTGAGGGCCTTCGCCAGGAGGTGCTGGGCAAGCGGGTCCGGGTCGGGGTGGTGGGGCCGGGAACCGTTGACACCGAGATCTTCAGCCACCTGGCCGATGCGTCGCGGGAGGCGTTCGAACGGCAGACGGCCGGCATGGTCATGTTGCGGCCGGAGGACATTGCGGATGCGGTGTTGTTCATGGTGACTCGTGACCGCCGGGTGGCGGTCAATCACATGCTGGTGCGCTCGGCCGAGCAGACCTGGTAGCGGCGTGACGTCGGGCTGGGTGATCGGTGATCATCACGGATTGCCGTTCCCGGCCGACCCCGCGTCGTTGCGCCGTGGCGGAGCGGCGTTTCTGACCGACGCCTTTCGTGCCTCCGGGGTGCTCGTGCGCAACGGCGTCGCCCGGATCGGCGACTTCCGGGAGCTCAGCGGCGGCAGCACCGGGCGCAAGGTGGTCCTGTCGGTCGAATATGACCGGCCCGCACCGGATCTGCACACCGAGCTGTTCGTCAAGTTCTCGCGTGATCTCGACAACCCGGTGCGCGACCGCGGAAAGACACAGATGGAGGCCGAGGTTCGGTTCGCCTCTTTGGCACGAGCCCCCGGATTCCCCATCGCGGTGCCCAGCCCGCAGTTCGCCGATTACCACGGTCCAACCGGCACCGGGATATTGATCACCGAGCGAATTGGATTCGGTACCAACGGGATCGAACCTCAGTATCACAAGTGCCTCGACTATGAAATGCCCGAGCCGCTGGAACATTATCGCGCGCTGCTGACCGCGCTGGCGCGGCTCGCCGGCACGCACCGGTCCGGTCGGCTGCCGGCCGACCTGACCGCGCCCTTTCCGCTGGACGTGCGGGCCGCGACGGTGGGAGAGCGGGCGCCGCTGCCGGCGGGCAGACTCGAACGGCGGCTCGCGCGGCTGGCCGAATTCATCGGTGCCTATCCCGGGCTGGTGCCCGACGGCGTCGGTACGCCAGATTTCCTGGCGCGCTTGGCCGAGGAGGTGCCCCGGCTGGCCCGCCACGAGGATGCGGTTGCCGACCATCTGGCCGCCGACTCCGATTACGTCGCTTTGTGCCACTGGAACGCCAACATCGACAACGCGTGGTTCTGGCGTGAGGCCGGCGGCACGTTGCGCTGTGGATTGATGGACTGGGGATGCGTCGGCCAGATGAACCTGGGCATGGCTCTGTGGGGGGCCATGTCCGGCGCCGAGAACGAGATGTGGGATGCCCACCTCGACGACCTGTTGGCACTGTTCATCGCGGAGTTCGAGCGCTGCGGCGGTCCACGCCTGGAGCCGGACCGGCTGCGCCGGCACACGCTGTTGTACGCGGCGGTGATGGGGGTCGCGTGGCTGCTGGACGTTCCGGCGTTGATACGCAAGCGATTCGACCACACACCGAGTGACCGGACGGATCCGCGGATCAGGGGCGACGATGGCGTGCGCGCGCCCCTGCAGATGCTGTCGAACCTGCTGCTGCTATGGCAGCGAAACCCGCTCGGCGACCTGCTCGACGAGGCACTGGACGAGGAAGGGCGCGTCGCCTAGGGTACTTCGTCGTCGCCGTCCTGCAGCAGCTTTTCGGGATGGTGAAACCTGTTGACGCGCGGGCGGCCGCGGTCCAGATGCGGCGGCGGCAGCCATTCCGTATCGCCCTTGGCGTTTCTGCGGGTGGTCCAGCCCCCGGGTTTCAGCAGGCGGTGGTGGGGCCCGCAGGCGAATGTCAGCTGGTTGACGTCGGTGGTGTGGCACTTGCTGTAGTCGGTGACGTGGTGGACTTCGCAGTAGTAGCCGGGCACGGTGCAGCCCGGGTTGGAGCAGCCGCGATCCTTGGCGTACAACACTATTCGCTGTCCCGGGGAGGCGAGGCGTTTCGTGTGATACAGGGCCAGCGCCTTGCCCTTGTCGAAGATCGCCAGATAGTGGTGGGCGTGGCGGGCCAGGCGGATCACGTCGCTCATCGGCAGAATGGTGCCCCCGCCGGTCAATCCCCGCCCGGTGGCGGTTTCCAGCTCTTGGAGGGTGGTCGTGACGACGATGGAAGCCGGCAAGCCATTGTGCTGACCCAACTCTCCGGAGGCCAGCAACGCGCGCAACCCCGCGTTGAGTCCGTCGTGGTTGCGTTGACTCGCTGATCGCGCGTCGTGCTCGATGGCTTCCTGGGTGGGCGCTGCGTCGACGCACGGGGTGTCGTCCAGGGGATTGCACATGCCCGGTGCGGCGAGTTTCGCCAAGACCGCTTCGAAGGTAGCGCGCGCTTCGGGTGTCAGCCAGCCGCGCACCTGCGACATGCCGTCGGCCTGCTGATTGCCCAGCGTCAGGCCGCGCTGCCGAGCCCGGTCCTCGTCGCTGTAGTTGCCGTCGGGGTTCAGGCAGTCGGCCAGGATGTCCGCCAGCTTGCCCAGTTGCTCGGGCCGATACCGGGTTCCCTCGACGGCGAGCTTGGCCTCGGCTTGCTCGCGGGTCGGTGCATCTATCCAGCCGGGCAATTGGTGGTAGAACTTACGGATCACCGCCACCTGGCCGGATCCCAGCGTGCCGTCGCGTTGGCCAGCCGCGGTGGCGGCCAGGGCCGGAGCCACGGGTTCGCCGGTGAGGCCGTGCCGCGCACCGAGATCCCGCGCCTCCTTGATACGGCGGGACGCTTCCGAGCGGCTGATCAGCGTTGTCTCCGCGATGGCATGCGACAGGGTGCCGCCGAGCTCCTCGGACGGGGCTTGGCGGGCAAGGGAATTGATCAGCGGGTGCTCGATGGCCGGCAGCCGGCGGCGCACCTTCTCGCAGCGGGCCAGCACCGCCAACTGCTCGCGGGTGGCCAACGCATCACAGTCGTATTCGACCAGCTCGTCAACGGCGGCGTCGATGACGTCAAACGCCGCGCACAGGGCCTCCCGGTCTATGCTCACACCCCGAAGCTACCGGGGCCCACCGACAAAAAACGCCGACGCGTGACCACTGAAACCACAGTGGCACAAGTGATTTGGTCATCCCCAGGCCGGACTTCTGGTCAGCACGTCGACCCCACCCTCGGTGATGTGCACGGTATCCCGGCGGAACACCGCGCCCACGCCGCGTTGCCACACGTACCCCGTGATCGCCAACACCATCCCGGCCTCGAGCACGTGGTGTTCGCCCGCGGCCACGAGGGTTTCGGACACCACCGGGGGGTCGAATCCCAGGCCCAGCCCGTGCGCGACCGGCATCGGTGGGATCGGCTCGTCGGCCGCCTCGTACGCGGCGAGCAGACCGCTGGTGGGCGCGCCCGCGCGACAGGCGCCAAGCATCGTGTCGTACAACCGCTTCGAGCGCTCGAAGAGCGTGCGTGCCTCGCCGGTGACGGCGTCGCCGGCTGGCCAGGTGCGGCCGACCTCGGCGACGTAGCCATTGGCCAGCGCGCCCGCGGCGAAGGCGACGAGGTCGCCCGGCCGGACCTCGCGCGCGGCTGCGCGGCGCCACGGGTGGTCGGGTGACGTGACCCACGCGGCATCCTGGGTGGCCGGCGTGCTCACCCCGCCGGCGGCCATCGCCTCCATCATCACCCCGGCCAGCGTCCGCTCGGAAACGCCCGGCGCCAATTCGCCCAGGGCGGTGGCCAATCCGCGTTCGGCGACGCGCAAGGCCTGATCCATCGCCGCGATTTCGTCCGGCGTCTTGATGCGCCGCGCCGCCCGCATCGCGGGCTCGGCGTCGACCAGCTCGGCGTTGGGAAACGCCTCGGGCAACAACGCCGCGAAAGTCGGTGTGATCGCATCGGTTCCGACCCGCCGCGCCGCTTCGGCGCCGTCGATCTTCCTCAGGACGTCGATGAGCGTCATGGGGTTCCAAGCCAGCCCGTAGAGGTGGTCGTGGCCGATCTCCTCCGGCACCCCCTCGTCGTCGGTGCTGTTGAGGTAGATGTCGCCCGTGTCGCGCACCAGCACGCACATCGGGCCGAACGGGCGGGTGCCGGCTATCCACAGCTGCGGGGCGCCGGTGACATAGCGGATGTTGGCCTGCCGGCCCAGCACCAGGATGTCGAGGCCGTGCTCCTCCATCTGTGCCAGCGCCCGTTGCCGTCGGCCCGACCGCAATTCGCGCGCGTCGGGCAGAACCTCAGTCGCCATAGGGGGTATAGGGGTAGTCGGTGATCGGCGCGTAGCCGTCCTCGGTGATCACCACGATCTCCTCACTGCGGTAGCCTCCCGTGCCGTCCTCCCACATCACCGGTTCCAGAACCAGCACCATGCCAGGCGGAAAGACGAAGTTGTCGTCGAACTCCTCGCCGAGATCCGTTCCGATCATCGGCGCCTCGGCCGGATACGTGCCGATGCCGTGCCCCAGATAGAAATGCGGCAGCCACGGTTTGCGGCCACCGTTCGCCGCGATCGCAGCGCGAGCCAAATCGCCCGCAGTCACACCGGCTTTGGTGACGGCGAGCACCGCGTCCAGGACCGTGCGCCACTGCCGGAACTGATCTTGCTGCTGCGGTGTGGGTTGCTCACCGACGATCCAGGTTCGGCCGAAGTCGGAACAGTATCCGTGGTAGGTGATGCTGATGTCGGTCCACAGCACGTCGCCGGCGGACAGCTCCCGGTCGGTCGGGAGCAGCGGCAGCGCGAGATCGCCATGCGTCGTCCACACGCCGGCTTCGCGCGAACTCGGCATCACCTGCCAGATGGCCTCGAGCATGTTGGTGGTGGCACCCAGTTCGAACGCGCGACGAACGAAGGCGGCCGACAGGTCGATCTGTCGTACGCCCGGCTTCAGCGCCTTCTGCACGTCGACGATCGCCCGTTCGGTGATGCGTGCCGCCCTGCGCAGACAGGACAGCTCGTCGCGGGTCTTGACCAGTTGCGCGGCGCCGAGCACGATCGCCGCGTCCGTCGGGGGGCCACCCGGGAACAGCGTGGACGCCGACCGGCGCATGGCACCGGTGAGTTCGTCGACGGCGACGCGGGCGCCGGGCGGGATGAGGCCGGCCAGTCTGCGCGCGAATTCCTCGACACCAGAATCGAACTCGAGATAGGCCGGGCCGTGCAGGTGGTCATCGGGCACGGGGTACTCCGCGGACGCCCCGCTGCGGAACGGCATGAACAGGTGCGGATGCACGTCGTCGGCGAGCACGACGGCGATAGGGCGCTCGACGTGGGACAGCCCGGCGTCCAGCAACGGCCAGCTGGCCCCGGTCGCGTATCCGACGTAGCCGTTCATCAGCAGGATCAGGGCGTCGACGCCGTGTTCGGACATCGCGGATCGCAGCCGCGCTCCGGTCTCGGTGCGCATGCGGGCCCAGTCCGGCTCCTCGGGTACGTCGAGCACCGAGGCGCGGGCGGTCGCCGAGTTCGTCATGCCGAGATCCCCAGGAATTTCCTGATGTTGCCGCCGACCACCCGAACGGCGTCCTCGGCGCCGACGGCGTCGACCACCGCTGACAGCGACCGCTCCGAATAGCCGAAAGTGCTTTCGTTGTGCGGATAGTCGGATGACCACATCACCTTGTCGATCCCGATCTCGTCGATCTGGCGCAGCCCCAGCGGATCGACCATGAACGAGGCGCACATGTGCCTATCCCAGTAATGGCGGACCTCCCGCTCGGGTTGGTGTGCCAGCATGTGCCGGTAGGAGGCCAGCACGTGCTCGGCGTCCTGCAGGGCCGTCGGCACCCAGGCTATTCCGCCCTCGAACCAGCCGATCCGCAGCCGCGGATGCCGGTCCAGAATCCCGCCGAAGATGTACTTGGAGAACATCTGGTAGAGATCGGGTTTCACCATGTCACGGGCAGCTCGTAGAGACCGTAGGCCAGCGCGTCGTGCTTGAACGGAAGCTCATCCAGCGAGACGGCGAGCCGCAGGGTCGGGACGCGGCGCAGCAGCGTGGGCAGCACGATCTGCAATTCCATGCGGGCCAGCTGCTGACCCACACACTGGTGGCGTCCGTACCCGAACCCGACGTGCGGTCCGTCGTCCCGCAGCAGGTCCAGCCGGTCGGGGTTGGGGAATTGGCGGTCATCCCAGTTCGCGGGCGCGACGTCGAGGATGATGCCGTCACCGGCGCGGATGGTCTCGCCGCCAATCTCGATGTCCTCGACGGCGATTCGGCGCTGTCCGGTCTGGATGATGCTCAGATAGCGCATTAGCTCTTCGACCGCAGTCGCGATGACCTTCGGATCGTCGGCGTCGCACAGGAGCGCCCGCTGGTCGGGATGTTCGAGCAACGCCGCGATGCTCAGGCTGATCATGTTGGCGGTGGTCTCATGCCCGGCGATCAGCACACCGGTGGCCAACTGCGCGGCCTCGCGCACGCTGATCTCTTCCGCATTGACGCGCTCGGCGAGGTCGGACACCAAATCCTCTGAGGGGCTTTGCATCTTGGTCCGAACCAGGTTGGCCAGATACTTCGCCAACGAGGCGGCGCCCTGGGCGGTGTCCTCCTCGGTCGCGTAGCGGCCCATGCCCCGCTTGGCCTGGGTCTGGAAGAACTCCGCGTCCTCGTACGGCACGCCCAGCAGCTCGCTGATGACCAAGGAGGGGACCGGCAACGACAAGGTGCTGACGATGTCGCCGGGCTTGGGGCCCGCCAGCAGCGCGTCGATGTGGTCCTCGGTGATCTTTTGGACCGCCGGCCGCAGCGCCTCAACCCGCTTGAAGGTGAACGGTTTAGACAGCATCCGGCGAAACCGGGTGTGTTCCTCGGCGTCGGAGGTGAACACCGAGCGTGGGCGCTTGTGCACCGTGGCCAGCATCCCTTCGTTCCAGTGCGGATAGCCGGGCAACCGGTCGTCGACGCTGGTGCGGGAATCGGTGAACAGCGCGCGTATCGCCTCGTAACCGTGGATGAGCCAGGGGGTGCTGCCGTCCCAGATCCGCACCCTGCTCAGCTGCTTGTCGGCGTTGAGCGCCAATATTTTCGGAGGCGGGGCGAACGGGCAGCCGGGTGCCCGGGTCATCGGAAACTCCGGGATGTCGGTGGCGGTGGATCCTGCGGTCATCGTGCTCCTCGGTGGGGGGCCTGCGCGGTGGTCTCTGCTGGCGGGCCGCCGGCCGTGCCCACGTGGACCGGCGCGCGCCACAGGCCGACGATCGCGTCGATCAGGCCTTCGCCGGCCACCGGCCATGCCGAACGCGCCCGCGGCCGGTGTTCGGCGAGTGCACCCTCGTGTTCGGCGCAGGTGTGCATGAGCAGGTTGCGCACCATCACCATCCGTTCGGCGCGTACGCGTTTGGGCAGCTCCGGCAGGCAGCGGTCGATGCCGTCGAGCGTGCGCACCAGCAACGGCGACGCCAGGGCGTCTTTGGTGACCACATGCCGGTAGGTGGGGTCGGCCATGGCTTGCGCGGCGAAGCGGGCGTACCAGGTCGGGGTGCCCAGGGCGGCAAGATGATCGGTCAGCGGTCGCACCAACGCGCCGACCCAGTCGCGCAGCTCGGTCGAATCGCCGATGGCGCCCAGCATCTGGGCGCGCAGTTCCTCGATCGGCTCGCGGTGCTTGCTCTCGATCGCGCGCAGCAGGTCGACCCGGGTGCCGAAGTGGTAGCACGCCGCGGCGTTGTTGCCCTGCCCGGCCGCTTCGCTGATCTGCCGGTTCGACACGGCGTACATCCCGCGTTCGGCGAGTAGCACCTCGGCGGCCGACAGGATCGCCTCTCGGGTGCCTGTCGACCTGTCGGAGCGGGCGACCCGCTCAGCAGTCATCGCCTCAGTGAACACGCCGCGCCGTGTTAAATCAAGCCATTTATTTATTCGGGGCCGGGCGGCCTCGAGCGATCAGCGAAACTCCGGTTCGTCAGCGGCATTTCATCGCGGTGATGCCTCGATCCGGAACCCGGGGCATACAGTCGTCGCATGAATCCGCTGCAACGGTGGGCCCGCAACCCGACGGTCTACCGCTTGCTGATCCTGAACGCACACCAGGTCGTGGAGTGGCTCGAAGCCGCCCTTCGCTTCCTGACCAGCGGGCGGCTCGGTGTTTTGGACTTGGCCGGCCTACCCAACGTGCGGATCACCATCTCGGGACGCAAAACCGGTCTCGCCCGCAGCGCCACCGTGCAATACGTGCCGCTTGACGGCGCCCTGTTGGTGATCGGATCGAACTGGGGACGCGCGCACCACCCGTCCTGGTCTGCGAATCTCAAAGCGGCGCAACGTGTCACAATGCGCCGGCGCGGACACCGTTGCGTGGCGACGGTCCGCCTGCTCGACGGCGCGCAGCGTGATGAAGCCTGGGGCAAGGCGCTGGCGTACTGGCCGAACTATCGCGTCGCCCAGGAACGCGCCGGCCGGCGCCGATTTCGGCTGTTTCTGCTCACGCCGGCCGGGTGAATCCCACAGCGCCCCGGCGCGCGTTGCCTCGAGGGCGACCGTCAGCCCGGGTGATTCTTGGTCAGGCGGGCGATCTCGGTGCCCCAGACGGATTGAGCACCGGCGTCGCCTACCCGATAGATCTGGACCATCGACGAGATCCCCACCGCCAGCACGACTATCGCGACCAGTATCCGGATGGCGGTGCGGCCGGCGCCCGGTTGCCGTTCGGTCATTCGCAAGACGACGAGCGCGACCGCGGCCGCCAGCAGCGCCGCGGAGAAGTAGGCCATCATGCTGCCCCGCTCGGCGTGTTCGCGCAGGATCGGGCTGGGATTCGCCCTCAAGTCGTAGAGCCATCCGCCGGCGTTGATGGTGATGGGCGTCAAGACCATGGTGACCACGGCCAGGATCAGCGTGAGCCACAGCAGGTGCCCGCGGCGGGCGGCCGGCCATAACCCGCAAACGATCACCAGCAGGGCGGTCAGCGGCACGAGTGCCAGGACGAAATGCAGCAGCAGGGCGTGAGCCGGCATGCCGTTGATGACGTTCATGGCGTCCCTCGGGGTGGTGGCGCACCGCCTAGCCGCCGAGCCCCTTCTTGATGGCCGCGTCCTGCTTCTGGCCGACGTCGTTGACGAAGTCCGGCGGGGCCAGCGTGTCCGTCGGCCCGTCGAATTCCAGTGTGGCGAGCGCCCTGCCCTCGGTGAAAAGCAGGATCACCACACCCTTGCTGCGGTCGGGGGTGTTGCCCATCAGCATCGTTCCGCCGCTGCCGATGTTGGACGGTTGCGTGGTGGGATCTTTGATCGCACCGCCTTGCTGGCCCTTGGCGGCGTTCAGCGCGTTCGTGGCGGCGTCGGCGTCGTCGTAGACGCCGACGGTGACCTTGATGGCGTGGCTGCCGTCGTCGTCCTTGAAGGTGGTCGCCACGCCCGGCTGGCCGTTGGGGTTGCCGGTCGGGGGAGCGCCGGTGAAGGGGACCGGGGCGTTGATGTCACTGGCCTGGATCAGCAGCTTGGTGTACTCGTTGGGCTGCGCCGGCGCCGAGCTGGGGCTGCTGGGGGCGGAGGTTGCCGAGGTAGCCGATCCCGACTTCGACGGCGACGGCTGCGGTTTGTTGTTGCCGCAGCCGGCGACCGATACCGCCAGTGCGGTCGTCGCCGCGACACCGGCGAGCACCGTTCGTGACATCCTCATCGCATCGAGCTCCTTCCAGGTTTCCTGGCGACTACGTCGGGTCGTCCCTCGAATCGCACAGTACAGTGCTGCGCGGCAGGAGATGCCGCGCAGCGTCCTGGGGGAGTCGCCCGCGTTACTCGAGCCGATCGCGCAGGCAGCTCAGCGTGTTTGCCAGGATGCGCGACACCTGCATCTGGGACACGCCGATGCGCTCGGCGATCTGGCTCTGCGTCATGGAGTCGAAGAACCGCATGCGCAACACGTCGCGTTCGCGCTCGGGCAGGGTGGCAACCAACACCCGCAGCGCTTCCCGGTTGGTGATGTGTTCGATCTGCGGATCGATGTCGCCGACCGAGTCGGCCACCGAGCGCGGCGTTCCCGAGCTGTCGGCGCCCAGCGGCGCGTCCAGAGAATCGAGCCGATAGGCGTCGCCCGCAACGAGGCATTCGACGATCTCCTCGCGCGGGACCTCGAGCGCCTGCGACAGCTCTCCCGCGGTGGGCGCGCGCCCGAGTTGTTGGGACAGGTCCGCGGTCGTCCTGCTGATCTGCACGTGCAACTCGCGCAACCGCCGCGGGACGCGCATCCCCCAGCTGTAGTCGCGGAAGTACCGCCGGACCTCGCCCATCATCGTGGGCACCGCGAAGCCGATGAAGCTCGGACCCTTCGCGGGGTCGAAGCGATTGACCGCGTTCATCAAACCCAACCGCGCGACCTGAATCAGGTCCTCGAGACCCTCGCCCCTGCGGGCGAAATGGCTGGCCACGTGGTCGGCCAGCGGCAGGCATCGGGACACAATGCGTTCGCGCTGGTGGGCGTATTGGTGCGATTCGACGGGCAGCTGCTGCAGCGCCAGGAACATTTCGACGACGTCGTCGTACGAATCATCGGATTTCGTAGTCCGCGGGGTCGGGGCCGGACGGGTTGCAGAAATTACATTGGTCATCGGCTGGCGCACCCAACGTTCACTCGAAGAATCGGGTAAACGGTTGCGCGAGAACAAGTTTGCATTGCTGACTCCTAGAGTCGTCTGCAGCGAAGGCTTGCGGCTATGCGCACGTGCGGCCCCCGACTGCATCTCGATCCGCGGGATGGTCGATTGCCCAACGCACAACGAGAGCCAAACGTGACTGGGGCTGATTTCGCCGGAGCCATACCAAGCTCAGTAGCCATGCGGCTGAACTGGCAACCGCTTTGAGCTAAACGGCGACGCGTCCACAACGGACTTCATTAGAGACTATACGCCCCCTCGCATCATCCGGCGATCGGTTGGGGCAACGAATTCGATTGGTTTATGAACAGTTTCCACGGTGTACCAGTGGCCGTCCGGCAAGCCGCGGGCACGGGGCGCCACGCCTTCCTGAAGGCCGACGCGGCACCCCGAGCTGCGGTGTTATCGAGGGTGCGCCGACCGCGGGTGAAGAGTCCGACGACGTCGGCAAACAGATCGGGGTCGATTCGTGCCCACTTTCGCTGGAACTGATTTATTCGCCGGTGACACCCGGCGGAGCATTCGCGGCGATTGCCGGGCGGGGCGGCGCGGGCCGCACCCGATGCCGCCCGCGGTGCGTTTTCGCAGCGGAGCGGCCCCGCCGGCGTGCCCCACCGTGAGGTGGTGCGGGGTTGCTGGCGCCGCGCGCGACGGAAAATGGCGGTGTGCGCTCTCATTCGTGAGTCGGCTGGGTACTGTTCGCCTAATGTTCGTCACCACCGCCGAGCGCGTGCCGATCAACTGCCCGCGAGAGCACTTCCTGGGCAACGCTTTACGCAGCGCGCGACACAGCCCCCGCCGGAGCCCGCGATGAGCCGCAACGGTCCGGAAGGCCCGCTGTCGGATCATGGCGTGGTGGTTTCGGGCGGCAGCCGCGGTATCGGACGTGCGGTCGCCGAGCTGCTGGGCGGCCTCGGCGCGGGCGTCGTCGTCAACGGGCGCGACGAACACGCCGTGCAGGAAACCGTCGCGGCGATCACCGCGGCCGGCGGGCGGGCGCGCGCGGTGGTGGGCGCCGCGGACGACGAGCGCGTCGCCCGACGCCTCGTCGAGGAATGCCTGAGCGCGTACGGGCGGTTGGACACCCTGATCAACTGCGCCGGGATCGCCGAGCCGCCCGGTTCATCGATCCTGACGATCTCCCCGGACGAGTTCGACCGTCTGATCAGCGGGCACCTCGGCACGGCGTTTCACACCTGCCGCGTGGCCGCTCCGGTGCTGGCCGCGCAGGGGCACGGCGCCATCGTCAACACCAGTTCCGTCGCGTTCCTGGGCGACTACGGCGGCACCGGCTATCCGGCGGGCAAGGGTGCCGTCAACGGCCTGACGATGGCGATCGCCGCCGAGCTGAGGCCCTACGGCGTGCGGGCCAACGTGGTGTGCCCCGGGGCCAGGACCCGGCTGTCGACCGGTGCCGACTACGAGCAGCACATCGAAGACCTGCACCGCCGCGGGTTGCTCGACGAGATGACCATGCGGGCGTCGCTCGACAGCGCGCCGCCCGAGTTCGTGGCGCCGGTCTACGCCTATCTCGCCAGTGACCTCTCGCGGGATGTGACGGGCCAAATACTCGTTGCCGCAGGCGGTTTCGTGGGAAGCTTCGACCGCCAGACGCCGCGGCTGCTGGGCTACCGCGACCACCATCAGGCCGGGCCGTGGTCGGTGCAGGAGGTGCACCAGATGGTCGGCGGTTCGCCCGCCGGAGCGCCGGCCGGAAAGCCGGCGAACTAGCGGCGCCTGAGGCGGTCGGGGCGGAAACGCGGTCAGGAGAGGCGATTGGCCGCGAAATCGGCCGCCTGGTCGACCATGCCCGCCTCGACGTACTGGCGGTGCGCGGCGGGGTTGCCGGCACCGGAACACACCGGATCGCCGGGCACGCACAACTCGAGGGTCTTCGCCGAGTAGAGCGGTCCGATGGTCACCGGCGGTTCGTTGATGATGCTCATGAACTGGCTCGACGGCTTGCCGAACAGCGCCACGGCGGCCACGTGGTTGGCCACTTCGGCCGGCATCGGCTGCAGCGCCTGCACCAGGTGCACGCCGTCGGGCACGGCGCTTTCGGTGACGAAGCCCATCACCGCCGCGCCCTGCGAGTAGCCGCCCAGCACCATCTTGGTGCGTGGGCAATTCGCGGCCATCTGCTCGACGTGATTGCCGGCGTCGCTGATGCCGTCGGCGGCGGTGGGAAAGTCGGTGGTGGCCGGGTAGTTGACCGGATAGACACCCACCGACTTTCCGCCGACGTGCGAGCGCAGGGTGTCGACGAAGTTTTGGCCGATGCGGCCGACGCCAGGAGGCTCGGTGGTGCCCCGCGCGAAGACGACCTCGACGTCGGGGCATGGTTCGGCGGACGCCGGCGCGACCGGGCCGATCAGCGGAGCCGAAATCGGCGACAGCACAGCACAAATCAACACAGCGAGCGGATGCGCCTTCACATCGCAATCCTGCCACAGGACGGCGCGGCGCGCGCGTTGGGCGGGACGTCCCGGCCCCGGATGTGACGAAGGCCTCCGGATCGCGTCACCGCCCGCGACGGGCGGCCCGGATGGCGAGGCCACGGGGTGGCCAGACATCAAAGCAGATGTGTATGGTCAGGTCGGGTGGGCTCCCGCCCGGGGTCAGGATGCTTTCGACGACCGGCGGCGCGTGTGGGGCGGCTCGGGCGTGCCGAGCCCGTCCATGGCGCGCACCAGCTGCGGGTAGGCGATCGCCGGCCCGATCCAGCGGGTGAGGTAGCGGCGCAGATCGGCGCCGCCGCGCGGTGGCCGTCCCGGGTCGGTCAGGAACGAATGGAGCACCCGCAGCGAGAATTCGTTCAGCTCGTCCAGACCCGCTTCATCGAAACCGTAACGCTCCCAGTCGATATCGTAGCGGTGCAGCATCGAACGCCCGAAGGCCAGCGCGGTATCGGAGATGATCGAAACCTTCTGGCCGCCGCGGTGGCGCTGGTTGAGCACGAACTCGACTTGGTTGTCCGAGGCCAGCTCTTCGACGGCGAAAGCCATTCCCTCGGTGATGGCGACGACCGGATCGGTGACACCTTCGAGATGGGCCGCCATCCGATCGAGGAAGCCGTCGGCCGACCGCATCGCCGACGCCACCAACAGGGCCTGCGTGCCGGGGAAGTACCGATAGACGGTCTGGCGGGTCACCCCCAGCGCCCGCGCCACGTCGGCGATCCGCATCGCCGAGCCGCGTTCGTCGATGATCTTGTCGGCGGCGTCCAGGATGCGCTCGATCGCCTCCGCATCCGACGCCGGCGTGTTTCCCGCCCAACCGTGACTGCGCATGATTAACGGACGGCAAACCCGTAGCCGATGAACCCCACAGCTGGATCATAACGTCTGCCGCGGCGCCGTCGTTGCTGGCTAACCGCGCAATCGGGCGCCGGATAACGCGGCAGGACAAAACGCACGTTATGTATGATCACTGCGGATCTCCGAGGCAGCGGCCCGACGGCTTCCCCACGCGCCCGGAGCAACAGAAAGGCCGACCGATGCAGTACGACACCGTGATCGCCAACGGACGCTGGTTCGACGGGCTGGGCGGGCCGTCGGCCTACCGGGACATCGGCGTGCGCGACGGCCGGGTCGTCACCGTCGCCGAGGGGCCACTGGACACCACCGGCGCCCGGGTCATCGACGCCACCGGTCAGTGGGTGATTCCCGGCATCATCGACATCCACACCCACTACGACATCGAAGCGCTGTGCGAGCCAGCGCTTTCCGAATCGCTGCGACACGGCGTGACGACCGTGATGCTGGGGTCCTGCTCGCTGTCCACCGTGTACCTGGACAACGTCGACGCGGGCGACATCTTCGGCCGCGTCGAGGCGATTCCGCGGCGCTATGTCATCGAACAGCTCAACGCCGCCCGCTCATGGAACAGCCCCAAGGAATACGTGGCCGCGCTCGAGCAGCTGAACCTGGGTCCCAACATCGCGGCGTTCATCGGGCACTCCGACCTGCGCGCCGCGACGATGGGCCTGGACCGGGCGACCCGCAAGGACACCCGCCCGTCGGCGGCCGGACTCGCGCGAATGGAGTCGATGCTGGAAGAGGCCCTCGACGAGGGCTTCGTCGGGTTGTCCTCCCAGCAGCTGCTGTTCGACAAACTCGACGGCGAGGTCTGCAGGTCGCGCACCCTGCCGTCGACCTACGCCAAGCCGCGCGAACTGCGGCGCCTGAACGCCATCCTGCGGCGGCGCGACAAAATCCTGCAGTCGGGCCCCGACATCAAGAACCCGTTGTCGATCGTGTCCCAGCTGGCCACCTCGCTGGGGGTGGGGCGCCCCCGATTGAAGACCAGCCTGCTGTCGGCCGCCGACGTCAAGTCCCTGCCGCCGGTCATCTACCTGATGGACTGGCTGGCGCGGACGGTCAATGCGCTGGGCGCGGATTTCCGCTGGCAGCATCTTCCCGTGCCGTTCGAGGTCTACGCCGACGGGATCTCGCTGGTGATCTTCGAGGAGTTCGGCTCCGGCGCCGCGGCCCTGCACCTGGCCGACGAGATCGCCCGCAACGAGCTGATGCGCGACGAAGAATACCGGCGGCAGTTCCGCAAGGACTACGACCAGAAGTACGGGCCCCGGGTGTGGCACCGCGACTTCTTCGACGCCGACATCGTGGCCTGCCCCGACGAATCGGTCGTCGGTAAATCCTTCGGGCAGGTGGGCCTGGACCGCGGCGGCCTGCACCCGGTCGACGCGTTCCTCGACCTGGTGCTCGAGCACGGCGAGAAGCTGCGCTGGCGCACCACGATCTCCAACCACCGGCCGGAACTGCTCAAGAAGCTCGCCCAAAGCCCGGGCGTGCAGATGGGGTTCTCGGATGCGGGCGCGCACCTGCGCAACATGGCCTTCTACAACTCGGGGCTGCGGCTGCTGCGCCACGTGCGCGACGCCGAGAAGCAGGGCACGCCGTTCATGTCGGTCGAGCACGCCGTGCACCGGCTCACCGGCGAGCTGGGCGCCTGGTACGAGCTCGACGCCGGCACGCTGCGCGAAGGCGACCGCGCCGACATCGTCGTCATCGATCCGGAAAAGCTCGACGAGTCTCTCGACGCCTACGCGGAGCATCCGGTCGAGTCCTACGGCGGGCTGTCGCGGATGGTGAACCGCAACGACGACACCGTCACGGCGGTCCTGGTGTCGGGAAACCTCGCCTTCGGTGCGGGCAAGGCGTCGCCAGAGCTGGGCGAGAAGCGATTCGGTGAGTTCCTCCGCGCGGGCGGCTCGGTGCGCAAGCCGGCCTACGCCGGCTAGCCAGGCTTATTGCCCTGGGGCGCACCGGTTTTCAGGCCACGGAGGCTCCCAGGATGAGGTTGACGGCCTCGTCGAGCTGGCCGGAGATCTCGGCGAAACTGACGAACCGGGCGGTCATCAGCGCGCCCGAAAAGGTCATCTGCAGCGTGGATTTCACGGCCCGGGGCCAGCCCGGACCGAGCGCGGCCCCGATCCGCTTGGCCACTTCTTCGCCGATCTGTTCACGAATCGGCGTGACCGCGGGATCGTCGGCCATCAGAGCCGCGCCACAGGCGGCGGTCAGCTCCGGCTCGTCGGCGACGACGACCGCCATGTCCCGCAGGGTTGCGCTCACCCGAGTCTTCGTCGTGTCGTTGACGTCGGTATGCAGCGGCAACTCCCGCAGGAAACGCAGATACACCGCCGCGACCAGCGCGCTTTTCGACGGGAAGTAGGTGTAGGCGCTGGCCGGCGACACCCCGGCGCGTGTCGCCACCGCGCGCATCGTCAGGTTCGCGTACGACGATTCCCGCAACTCCGCGAGCCCGGCATCGAGCACCTTGCGGATGGTCTGCCCGGGGCGGCGGTCGGACCGGCGGGCCGCGCCGGCCGATTTCCCGGCAACCGCCGGGGACGACGCATCTCTAGACACTCGTCCAGTGTAGGAACGCCCCTGCCGCCAACAACATCCATCCAGCGCGGTCGGCGTGATCGCGGCATCGTAATAACGGACAGGTGTCCAGAAGCATTGCGGCCCTAGAGTGGCGGCTATGGGCGAAGCGGACCGGCGTCGCTGGGACGAACGATACGCGGCCAAGGGGCCGCCGTCGTTGAGTTCCATTGCGCCGCCCGGCGTTTTCGCGGGCCACGCGGAGGTGTTTCCCGAGGCGGGCCGGGCCCTCGATCTGGCCTGCGGACAGGGGACCGGCTCGGTCTGGCTGGCGGCACGCGGCCTAGAGGTGATGGGGTTCGACGTCTCGCCGGTGGCCATCGGCCACGCGCGCGACCTGGCCCGGCGGGCCGGCGTCGGTGACCGCTGTCGATTCGACGTCGTCGATTTCGACGGCGGTCTGCCGACGGGGCCGCCGGTCGATGTCGTCCTGTGCTGCAGGTTCCGGGACGCTCGCCTCGACCGGGCGATCATCGAACGGCTGGCGTCCGGCGGGCTGCTGGCGATCGCCGCGCTGAGCGAGGTCGGGGCGAGCCCGGGTCCGTTCCGCGCCGCGGCCGGCGAACTGCTCGCCGCCTTCGCCGGCCTGGAGCTGATCGGAGCCGACGAGGGCGACGGTCTGGCGTGGCTGCTGGCCCGGCGCTGAACGCCCCGACGCGGGGCTAGCCCGCGCCGCCCTGCGCGCGGGTGGCGCGGCGACGATCCGGCCGTCGCGCGGGCGAACCGCTGCGGTGCGACATCGCGGATTCGGTGGGCGTGGGATTGCTCTTCGGCGACCGGCTGGTCCGGCGACGCCCCGGACCGGCGGAGTTGGGCCGATGCTGCGCGGGCGTGCGCGCAGGCACCCGGGCGGGCGCGGGGGCCTGATAGGGCGCGACCTCGCCCACGAGCGCCTGCACCGCATCGGATGCGGCGGTCACCTGGACGGGCGCGACCGTGATGCCGGCCTTGCGCATCAGCAGCTGGGTGTCACGGCGCTGCTCGGGCAGCACCACGGTGACGACGTCACCGGCGCTGCCCGCCCGCGCCGTCCGCCCTGACCGGTGCAGATAGGACTTGTGCTCGCTGGGTGGGTCGATGTGCACGACGAGCTCGACCTCGTCCACGTGCACGCCGCGCGCGGCGATATCGGTCGCCACCAGCACCCGGGCGCCGCCCGAGGCGAACATCGCCAGGTTGCGCTCGCGAGCGGGCTGAGACAGGTTTCCGTGCAGATCGACCGACGGAACACCGGCCTCGGTGAGCTGCCTGGCGAGCTTGCGCGCCTGGTGCTTGGTACGCATGAACAGAATCCGCCGGCCGCTGCCGGAGGCGAGCCGGTGCACCACCTCTTTTTTGGACTCGGCATTGGCGACGTGGAAGACGTGGTGCGTCATTTCCGATACCGGCGAGTTGGCCTCGTCGACCGAGTGCAGCACCTCGTTGCGGAGGAATCGCTGCACGAGCTTGTCGACGCCGTTGTCCAGGGTGGCCGAAAACAGCAGCCGCTGGCCATCTTTCGGTGTAGCGGCCAGGATTCGGGTGACGCCGGGCAGGAAGCCGAGATCGGCCATGTGATCGGCCTCGTCGATGACGGTGATCTCGACGGCGTCCAGG
This sequence comes from Mycobacterium sp. NGS33, assembly GCF_059812885.1. Classification (NCBI taxonomy): domain Bacteria; kingdom Bacillati; phylum Actinomycetota; class Actinomycetes; order Mycobacteriales; family Mycobacteriaceae; genus Mycobacterium; species Mycobacterium sp. NGS33. Next base: position 91,145 of record NZ_JCALDN010000011.1, read on the forward strand.
CTGATCAAGCGCTGCTTCATCAAATCCTCGAGCCGGCCCGGGCAGGCCACCACGATGTCGACGCCGGACTTCAGCGCGGCCACCTGGCGGCTTTGCGAAACGCCGCCGAAAACCGTCGTGATCCGCAGGCCGCTGGCACCGGCCAGTGGTTCGAGCGTCGCTGTGATCTGCGTCGCCAACTCCCGGGTGGGGGCCAGCACTAGGCCCGTGGGCCGCGAGGGGCGCCGGTTGGCCTTAGGCAGGCGGCTGACGAGCGGGATCGAAAAGGCCAGGGTCTTGCCGCTGCCGGTCTTGCCGCGACCGAGAACGTCTCGGCCGGCCAGGATGTCGGGCAGGGTTTCGACCTGGATCGGAAATGGATGGGTGATGCCGCGCTGGGCGAGCGCTTCGACCAGGTGGGTGCGCACGCCAAGGTCGGCGAAAGTCTTGCTAGTGGTCACTTTTCGGTGCCTTTCAGGCATCGGTGGTGCCGTGCCGGAGGCGAGAGAACGCCGCGCGGCATCGGCACGAGGTGGCGAGATTGCCGGATGGCAAAATCGATCGCCGCGAGACAAGCTCGTGCGGGATGCACGGGTCATCTGGGTGACAAGCGCGATCTTTGCGCTGGCACCGGGGGGATGAGGAAGCGTTCCACGACGGTGTTGGCATGCAGTGTCATGCAGCCAACGTTGCTGTCAGCCTAGCGCATGCGGTGCCGAACGGCTAAATGGCGTGGCTCACTCCTCGAGCCGCGCACGAACGGCCGCCAGCCGCGCCGCCAGTTCGTCCTCGGTGATGACGCCCCGCGACACCAGCGAATGCGCCAGGGCGACCAGCCGATTCTCCGGATACGGCAGGCCGGCGTAGACGGTTGCCGACAGCGCGTCCTCGTCGTCGCGGCGCTCGATGAAACTGAGCATCCGTGTGCCGCAACCACTTTGGTCAAGGGCATCGCAGATGCCGTCCAGGCTCGTCTGCCACGGCGGCGCCGAGTTCGCCACCCCGTATTTCGCCGCCATGCGACTCCAGACCTGGTTGCGTGCAACGATTTTGGCCAGCGGTGCGACGCTGGAGTCCTCGATGGGGTGTGGTCCGGGCGCGGCGCTCATCTGTCGCCTCACTGGTCCGCCGGGTGCACGGCCGGGCGCGTCTGCGTGACGGCGTTGGTCGTCACCCCCGGCTTAGGCAGCGCGACCCCGATCAGGCAATCGCGCGTGACAATTTCGACGAGTTGGTCTTCGGTCCAATCCTGGGTTCCGGCCGGCCGGACGGGCATCACCATGAACCGATGCTTCTGGTTGGAATCCTCCACCCGGATCTCGACGTCCTCCGGAAGGATCAGCCCGAATTCCGCGAGCACCTGCCGCGGCCAGCGCACGATGCGGCGCCGGTAGTTGGGGGTGCGGTACCACTCCGGTGAATTGCCCAAGATCGGGCGCGGGTAGCACGAGCACAGCGTGCAGACGATCACGTGATGCAGCGTCGGGGTGTCCTCGAGCACATGCAGGGCGGTGAAGTCACTCGGCGTTCCGAACCCGGTCGGCTCCAGCCAGTCGACCCCAACCTCCTTGCTGGCGGCCAGCGCGTCGGTGCGCACCAACTCCTTGAAGTCGGGATCGAGCCAGGCCCGCGCCACCAGGCGCGCCGCGGGAGTGGGTCCGATCTGTTCGGCGAACTCGGTGAAGCGACGGTGCTCCTCGGCGGTGAAAATGCCTTTCTCGATGCACAATTCGCGAAGAGCGATCTCGAGGACCTCGAAGTCGGTGATCTCATCGACCATGGGCGCGGCGGTGCGGTCGTGATCGTGCTCGTGCTCGTGGGCGGTCATGCGGGGGTCCTTTCGCCAAGCTATTCGGCCGGTTCGAGCCACCGTTGCGGGATTTCGGTTTGCAACGTGTCGTTGCCGGGCCCGGTGTAGCCATGCCACAGCTCGGCGAGGTTGAACCGAACGATGTAGAACCATTCGGGTTGTTGGTCTGGGCCGTCCCACGTCTCGTCCTCGGCGGCCGGGCTTTCGTACGAGACGACCGCGATCTCGCCCGTCGCCCCGCGCACGTACTCCTGGGTGCGGGTGTAGAGCAACACGGGCAGGTCGCGCACCACGACCTTGTCGCCGACCTTGAACTTCGGCGCGCCGGCCTGTCCGGCATACACCTGCGGGTCGCCCTTGCCCACGGCGTGACGATGGTGCCGGTTGCGTTTGACGGCGGCGGGGTCGCCTTCGGACTTGGGCTTGGCCGCCAAGGGTTTTCCGCTCAGGCCGCCGGCGTAGCGTGCCCTGACCTCGGCCATGCGTTCGGCCAATTCGCTCAGGCCGATGTGGTGTTTTTCGGCGAGGACGCGCGCGACCGCCAGCAGCCACCGCCCGTAGTAGGGCAGGCCGAGGTAGATGGTGCGACCGAGGTCGACGTTGCCCATCCGGCGTCGCTCCTCGGACAACCAGATTCCGCGCCAGCCGAGCACTTCACACATGACGTAGGTGTTGTGCTCCCAGAGTTCGTACTGCTTGTTCTCGAATTCGATGGGAGCGTCCGGCTCACCGCCGACGTCGTGCGGCGTCTTGACATAGGCGTTGAAGCGTTCGTGGTCAATGAGATCCGGCGTGGGGGCGTCGGGGAGTTCCGGGTAGGAGGACTGCAGACGGGCTATCAGGTCGAGCTGTGCGGCTCGGTCCGACGGAGTCGTCATCCCAGCTCCATTCGACTAGTCCAGCGCTTGCTCATACTTCACTCTTCTGGCCGGAATTGCGCAACCGCAAAGCGAACTCCGGTACGCCGGTCTCCGGTAACGTCACCGGAATGGAGCGGCGTGTCCTGGAAGCGGTCATTTATGAGCGTGAACCGCCGATAGCGCGGATCATTCTGAACCGGGTGGACAAGGCCAACACCAAGGACGCTGTCCTGGTCGGCGAGGTCGACAGTTGCCTGCACGAAGCCGACCGCGACAAGGACGTCAAGGTCGTTATCCTCAAGGCGAACGGCAAGGGATTCTGCGGCGGCCATGTGGCGCGCTGGGGCCCGGACGAAAACCCGTATCCGGATTTCGGGGACACGTTCGAGGACCTCTACAAAGGCACCGCCGATCTGTTTTTGTGGCCGACGCTGTACCTGTGGGAATTTCCCAAGCCGACCATCTCGCAGATCCACGGCTATTGCATGGGCGGTGGGATCTATCTCGGCTTGCTGACCGACTTCTGCGTCGCCTCCGAGGACGCGTATTTTCAGATGCCACTTGCCCAGAGCCTGGGCGAACCAGGCGGGCACACCATGATCGAGCCGTGGCTGCTGATGAATTGGCATCGCACCATGGACTGGTTGTTGCTGGCGCCGACCCTGACCGCGCAGCAGGCCCTCGACTGGGGTCTGCTCAACCGGGTGGTCCCGCGCGAGGACCTCGAGGAGACCGTGGAGGAGATGGCGCGAAAGATCGCCCAGATCCCGTTGACCACACTCATGGCGGTCAAGAACAACGTGAAGCGAGCATGGGAATTGATGGGCATGCGGGTCCATCTTCAGGTCAGCCACATCCTGACGAACATGGTTGGCGCCGCCTCCGATGTGCAGGCACGGCGGGCCGAGCTGATGCGCTCCGGGATGAAGCCACGCGAATTCGTCGACAGCGACAAGCTCGACACTAACAAGGTCGACGCTGACAAGGTCGACACTGACAAGAAGGATCCCCCGCCGGCGTGACGTTGGTTTCACGCTGGGCGCCGAACGTGAAGCTAACGTCACGCTCGGCGGCAATGCCCGCCTAGCGGCTCATCTCACCGGGGATCTTGCGTCCGGCGGCATGGCGGGCGGCGACGTAGCCGAACACCATCGAGCTGGCGATGCTCGCGCCGGCGCCCGGATAGGTGCGGCCCATCACCGTCGCGGTCGTGTTGCCGGTGGCGTACAGACCCTCGATCACCCGATCCTGTTCGTCGAGCACCTGGGCGTGTTCGTTGGTGATGACGCCGCCGCACGTGCCGACGTCGGCGGGCAGCACCCTGGTCGCGTAGTAGGGGGCGGTGTCGAGCGGGCCGATGGCGGCGTTCGGCCGGTAGCCGGGGTCGCCGAGGCAGTCGTTGTAGGCGGACTGGCCGCGGCCGAAGTCGGGGTCCAGGCCCTTGGCCGAGAATTGGTTGAATCGCTCGATCGTGCGCGCCAATTCGTCGGGGGGAAGATCGATCTGGCGGGCGAGGTCGGGAATGGTCGCGGCTCGTTTGACGGCGCCGGACTCGATCAGGTCCGGGGGCAGCGGCTGGTTCCGCTTCAGGGTTTTCAGGGGATTGGCGCTGGTGACGTATCTGCGCACGTATCCCTCGTCGAAGATCATCCAGCACGGCACCGCCTTGTTGGCGTACATCGCCTTGCCGACCTCGACGTAGGAGTTGGACTCGTTGCAGAACCGCCTGCCGGCCGAGTCGACGTAGATGGCGCCGGGGCGCTGGCGTCCGGAACCGAGCGAGGCGGCGACGGAGCCGCCATTGGCGATGAAAACCGAAGGCAGCCACCAGGCCTCGTCCAGCAGGTCGGTCTTGGCGCCCAGCCGCATCGCCGCCTCGAGCACCTCGCCGGTGTCGCCGGCGTTGGCGATCGACCACTTTCCTTCGTTCGGCTGGTTGCCGCTGTAGCGGCGGCGCATCTCTGCGTTGTGGCCGAAACCGCCGGCGGCCAACAGGACACCCTTGCGGGCCTCGACGGTCACCGGCTTTCCGTCGCGGACCGCACGCACCCCGACCACCCGGCCGTCGTCGACGACCAGATCCGTCATCGCGGCTTGTGTCCACAGCGGGGGATCGCCGTCGCTGAGATCGATCAGCGCCTTGAGCATCTGGGCGATCAGCGAGGCGCCGTTGGTGAGGAGCCGGCGCCGCCGGGCCCGGGCTATCGCGGTGCGCAGGAACACCCGCGACGCGACTGCGAAGGCGCGCGGTGCGCGGTTGAAATATTGGACCGACCGTAACTCGTTGGTCAGCACCACATACCCGTAGTTCTTGGCCAGCGGCGGCTGCACCTTGTCGCTCCACACGCCGAGCCGCGCGGCGTCGAACGGGATGCCCTCGACGGCGCGGCCGGAGGCGTTGCCGCCCTTGTGATTCGGGTAGTAGTCGCTCCAGCCCGCGCAGCGGACCAGTGTGACACCCTTGCGGATGAGGAAGTTGATCATGTCGAAGCCGGCGGTGAGGAACACCTCGCGTCGTTCGGGGGAGGACGGTGCGCCGATGTCGCCGACCACGTCGGCCAGGTAGGCCAGGCCGTCCTCGTGGGAGTCCGCGATCCCGTCGGCGCGCATCAGCGGGTTGTTCGGCAGCCACACGATGCCGCCCGACAACCCCGTCGAACCGCCCACCAGCGGCTGCTTTTCGATGATCAGCGGTTCGAGCCCGCAGTCCAGGGCGGTCAGCCCGGCGACCATGCCGCCCCCACCGCTGCCCGCGATGACCAGGTCCACCGAATGGTCCCACCGGGTGGTCATCGCGCCTCCGAGCCGAAGCCGAGGTCGACGATCGGCACGTCGATGGTGGTGTTGGTCCGCTGGATGGCGGGCAGCAGGGTGGTGTACGGCAGCCCGGCCAGGAAACCGTCGATGACGCGTTCGAAATTCGAGATCAGGCCTTCGATCTGATCGGACAACCGCATGAAGTCAAAGCCTGTGGAATGCAAGCCCTTCTGCTGCCGGGGCAGATTGGAGAAATCCTGGGCCGGGATGGGCGGCCAGCGCGGGTCGTCGGGCGCCATGGGTTCGGGAGGCGCGGGTTTGCCGGCCGATGCGTCGGCGGGAAACCGGGTCAGCGACCAGATTTCGAACAGCGTCTCCTCGGGCCCCAGCGGACGGATGCGGTACGAGGAGGCGCTGCTGTAGGTGGGCAGGATGAAGTGGTGCGGGAAGGCGAATCCGATCGCGTCGGTGATCCCGCGGCGGACGAGGTCGTTGAGATCGGGCATGGTGCTGCCGCGGGCGCGATGCCAGTCGACGACGGCGTCGTTGAGCGCGTCGCGCCACGCCGCCATCGCCGCGCTCGGGTCGGCGGGCAACTCGATGTGCTGCAGGCCTTCGGCGATGCGAATGTCGTTCTCATGCGTCATGCCGGCCATGCCGGCGCCGAGTGTGCGCATGAAATACAGGTTGCTCGCGACGACGGGATGTACTGCGGCGGAGGGCTCCCCGGTCTGCGCGGACGGCAGCAGCTGCGGATGGGTCTGCGGCACGTGGTAGCTCTCCATGAACGCCGCGGTCGCGAGTTTCCAGTTCACCGGCAGCCGGCACGATTGCCACCACTCCACCCGCAGCGCCTCCACCTGCCATGCGTCGTAGGTCGAGGCGAACGGTTCCATCCAGTCGCGCAGTGCCGGTGCGTCGTTGTCGAGGTTGATCCACACGCATCCGCCCCACAGCTCGCAGCGCACCGAGACCAGCTCCAGGTCCTCGGGACGCATGTTGTCCTCGGCGAACGCCTCGGGGCGCAGCACGAAGGTGTTGCGGCCGTCGATGCCCCAGCACCAGCCGTGGAAGGGGCAGACGAAGGTGCGCCGATTCCCGTTGCCCTCCACCAGCTTTACGCCGCGATGGCGACAGGCGTTGTGGTAGGAACGCACGGTGTCATGGTCGACGCGCACCACGATGATCGAGTCGTCGAGGATCTCGTATTCCACGTAGTCGCCCGGTTTGGGGATCTCCTCCAGCCTGCAGGCCATCTGCCATACCCGCGGCCAGAACAGCCGCGCCTCGAGCGCGTAGAACTCCGGATCGTAATAGCGCTGCTTGGGGATCCGGTCGGCGGTCTGCACCGCCCACGGCACCGGTAGCGGCGTCCAGTTCGCCGCCGCCCGGTGCGGGGTTCGCGGGTTGGAAGTCTCGTTGCCCATTCCTACAGCCATCTCGTCATCCCTCGGGTCACATCACACGATCCGCGACACCCGTCCTTGCCAGTAGCGGTCGCGCAGGCGTCTCTTGTAGAGCTTTCCGTTCGGGTCGCGCGGCAGGGAGCCGAATTCGACGGTGCGCGGGCACTTGTACCCGGCCAGGTGCGCCCGGCAATATTCGATGAGTTCGGCCTCCAGCTCGGGTCCGGGCGCCACGCCATCGGCCGGCTGCACGACGGCCTTGACCTCTTCGCCGAACTCATCGTTGGGAACCCCGAACACCGCCGCGTCCACCAGCTTCGGATGCATGACAAGCAGATTCTCCGCCTCTTGCGGGTAGATGTTGACCCCGCCGGAGACGATCATGAACGAAGAGCGGTCGGTGAGGTACAAATAGCCGTCGGCGTCGACATAGCCCATGTCGCCGAGCGATCGCCAGCCGCGCTCGTTGGACACCGATGCGGTTTTGGCGGGGTCCTTGAAGTATTCGAAGTCCGGTCCACCCTCGAAATAGAGTTCGCCGGATTCGCCGACGGGAAGCTCGCGCCCGTCCTCGCCGACCACGTGCACCGGGGCCATCGGAACACCCACCGACCCGGGATGGTCGAGCCACTCGCTGGGGCCGATCGTGGTGCCCGCGAAACCTTCGGTGCCACCGTAGTATTCGTGGATGATGGGGCCAAACCAGTCCATCATCCGGTGTTTCACGTCGACCGGGCACGGTGCGGCCGCGTGAATGACGCACCGCAAGCTGGAGACGTCGTAGCGCTCCCGAACCGGCGCGGGCAACTTGAGCATGCGCACGAACATCGTCGGCACGAACTGCGCGTGGGTCACCCGGTGGGCCTCGATCAGGCGCAACATCGCCTCGGCGTCGAATCTGGGCATGAGGACCGACGCTGCGCCCACCCGGTTAACCGCCATGGTGTAGTTCACCCCGGCCGCGTGATACAGCGGTGCGGGGGACAGGTACACGCTCGAGGAGTTCATAGCGTATTTGTGAATGAGCGCCAGTTCGAGCACCGACTGCGCCCAGGATCCGTTGCCGTCGACGGGAAGCGGCCGCCGCACCGCCTTGGGCCGCCCGGTGGTCCCGGACGAATACAGCATCTCCGATCCGTCCGAAAGGGGTGGGGGCTCCCCGGCCGCCGCCAGCGCGTCCTCGTAGGATCGCCAGCCGGGCAGCGGGCCGCCGACCGAGAAATGCGCGACCACCACGGCGTTGGCGTTTCGGATGTGCGCGGCCAGTTGGGGCATCGCGGCATCGACGAACACCGCCTTGGCGTCCGAGTCGTCGATGACGTAGCTGACCTCCTCGGCAAGGAAGTGGGTGTTCACGGCGGTGTAGTAGAGGCCGGAAAGTTGGGCGCCCCAGGTGATTTCGAGGAACTCCGGGCGGTTCGGCAGCACCAGCGCAATCCCGTCGCCGCGGCGCAGCCCCGCCCCGTGCAACGCGGCGGCCACCCGCCGGCTGCGGGTGTGCAGTTCGCCGAACGAGATCGTGCCGCCGTCGGTGATCAGGGCCGGCGACCCTGCGGCGGCGATCGCGTGCTCGGCGATGTTCACCGGCAATCCCTAAGTTGTTGCGGCGCCGTCGGTCTGGGCGGCCGCCGCGGCCTGGCGGCGGGCATGCTCGGAGGGCAGCACCTTGTCCTTGAAGACCGTCTGGATCAGCTGCTGCACGTCCTTGCTGATCGAGGCGAGCGCGACGAGGTCGTTGGAGCTCTGCCAGTGCACCCGCATGCCCATCAGCTCCCAGGCGCGTTTGAGGTTGGCCTTGGTGAGCATCAGCGTCGTCAGCGGCGCCTGGGCGATATGGCGGGCGATGGCGTCGACCCTGCCGTCGAGCTGGTCGCGCGGGACGACCTCGTTGACCAGGCCGACGTCGAGGGCCTTCTTGGCGTCGATGACCTCGGCGGTGAACAGGTAGTAGGCGGCCCGGCGCCAGTTCATGAAAACCCAAGGCTCGATGGAGCATTCACCCGACGGCATCCCGAACCCCTGCAGGGGCGGGTAGGAGAAGTAGGCATCCTCGGAGGCGATGACGATGTCGGTGGTCAGGCCCATGTGCGTGCCGCCGCCCACGCAGTAGCCGTGCACCTGCGCGATCGTGGGCTTGGAAAACTCCCACAGGTTCAGCGTGGGCTTGACGAACAGATCCGACTGCGCCTTCCACGGGTGCCCGGTCACCATGGCGTTCTCCACGAACGACGGGTAGTCCACCGCGTTGTTGCCGATCGCATGTCCCGAACAAAAGCCCTTGCCGTTGGCTTTGAGCACCAGCACCTTGATGTCGTAGTCGCGGTCGGCGTCGGCCAGCGCGGCGTCGACCTCTTCCGCCAGCTTCTGATCCTGCGCGTTGGCCTTTTCCGGCCAGTTCAGCGTGATGCGGGCGATCGGGCCCTCTTTTTCGTAGATGATTCTCTCGCGGGTCTCGTTGAGATCCATGCGGCGCTACCTTTCCTCGTTAGCTTTTCCTCGTTAGGGCGTGATGACGCCGATTTCGGCGCCGATGTCGTAGGTGGTCCCGACCTGACCCGTCCAGCGCACAGTGCCGGATGCCCCCGCCTCGATTTCCTGTTCCACCTTTTCGGTCGCGATGACGTAGATCGGCGTGCCCGCCTCGACGTGCTCACCGGCGCCGACCAGCAGGCCGGTGAGTTCGGCCTCGGACACGGCCACCGAGACCCGCGGAATGCGAATGATGAAGTCAGCCATGCACCTTCGCCCTCTGCAGCGTGCGCTGGGCCGCCGCGACGATGCGTGCCGGCGACGGATACACCTGCGCTTCGAGCGCGGGGGCGGCCGGATTAGGCACGAACCGCGCGGCGGCCCGCTCGATGGGCGCGGCGAGTTCGCCGAACAACTCGGCCGACAGGAGGGCGGCGATTTCGGCTCCGGGGCCCGCGAATTGGACCGCATCGTGCACGATGACGGCGCGGTGAGTGCGCCGGACGGAGTCGACGATGGCGTCGAGGTCCAGCGGCACCAGCGTGCGCAGGTCGACGACCTCGGCGTCGACGCCCTGGTCGGCCAGGGTGGCCGCCGCGGCGAGCGCGTCGTGCACGCAGCGTCCGTAGCCGATCAGGCTCACGTCGGTGCCGGGCCGCTTGATGTCGGCCTGGCCCAGCGGGATCGAGAAGCCGGGCTCGACGGGCACCGGCCCCTTTTTGCTCTGCAACCGGATGGTTTCGACGAACAGGCAGGGGTCGGGGTCGAAGATCGCCGTGGTCAGCAGACCTTTGCCGTCGCGCGGGGTGGACGGCACGATCACCTTCATCCCGGGAACGTGCATGAACCAGGCCTCGAGGCTTTGCGAATGCGTCGCACCGGTGGCCAGCCCGGCGTACACCTGGGTGCGCACGGTGATCGGCGCCGACGTGCGGCCGGCGGTCATGAACCGCAGTTTGGCGGCGTTGTTGATCAGTTGGTCGGCGGCGATCCCGATGAAGTCCATGATCATGATCTCGGCGACCGGCAGGAGCCCGTCGATGGCGGCGCCGATGGCCGCGCCGAGGATGGCGGCCTCCGAGATCGGGGTGTCCAGGACGCGGTCGTGCCCGTATTTCGTCGAGAGCCCGGCGGTGGGACCGGATGCGCCGGGATCGGCGATGTCCTCACCGAGCAAGAACACCCGTTCGTCGGCCGCGAGCGCCTGGTCCAGCGCGAGGTTGAGCGCCTCGCGCATCGTCATCTCGGTGTCGCCCATGTCCTACACCGGAAACCCGATGGGCGTCGCGTAAACGTCGCGGTCAAGCTCGTCGACCGATGCCGCATCCGCGGCCATGACGGCGCGCAGCGCGCCCTGCACCGCCGCCACCGCCTGCGCGTCCATCCGGTCCAGCTCGTCGCCGCCGCAGCTGCCCGTCTCGGCGAGGTAGGAGCGGAACCGGGGCACCGGATCGGCGGCCATCGCCGCCTCGAGTTGATCCTTGGGCATGTAGGGCATCCGGTCGCCGAAATAGTGGCCGCGGAAGCGGAAGGTCACGCATTCGATGAAGGTGGGGCCGGCGCCGCCGCGGGCGCGCTGCAGCGCCTCGTCGAGCGCCGCCTTCACCGCCAGCGGATCGTTGCCGTCGACGCGCACCCCGGGCATCCCGTATCCGGCGGCCCGATCGGCCACCCGCTCGAGCTTCATGGTGTCGCCCGTCGGGGTCATCTCCGCGTATTGGTTGTTCTGGCAGACGAAGACCATGGGCAGGTCCCAGAGCGCGGCCATGTTGGCGGCCTCGTGGAAGGAGCCGGTGTTGGTGGCGCCGTCCCCGAAGCTGACCACCGTGACACGGTCGAGCCCCTTGCGTTGGGCGGCCATCGCCAGGCCCACGGCCACCGGCGGCCCGGCGCCGACGATGCCGGTCGAAAGCATCACGCCCACCTCGGGTTTGGCGATGTGCATGGTGCCGCCCTTGCCCCGGCTCGCGCCGACGGCGCGGCCCATCATCTCGCCGTAGATCTCCTCGAGGGGGACCCCCTTGCCGATGAGATCGTGCAGGCCGCGGTAGGTGGTCACCAATTGATCGTCGGGCCGCAGCGCGACACCCAGCGCCGCGGCGATCGCCTCCTGGCCGCGGGAGGGCCAGTACACGCACATGAACTCGCCGGTGCCGATCCCCGTGGACAGCCGGTCGTCCGCCGCCTTCATGAGCACCATCAGTTCGTAGAGGCGTCGTAGGATCTTGCGGTCCTCGGTCATCGTGGAGTCCCGTTGCGGTGCATGACGATTGGGGTCACCTCGGTCACGCGCCCGACCACGGCTTGACCTTGAGGAAGCCGCCGCCGTCCACGCGCAGTTGCTGTCCGGTGATGTAGCGGGCGGCGTCGGAGGCGAGGAACAGCACCGCCTCGCTGATGTCCTCGGGTTCGACGTAGGGGATGGGCATCGCCTGGACGAACGGGAAGATCGGTTCGGCGTCCTCGCGGGTCGGCTCCTTGAGGTCGGGGCGGAAGGCCCGGTACATCGGCGCGCTGTGCAGCATGTCGGTGTTGACGTTCGTCGGGTGCACCGCGTTCATCCGGATGGAGAACGGCGCCAGCGCCAGGGCGAAGTCGTTGACATAGTGCGCCGCGGCCAATTTCGCGAACGCGTAGCCCGCTCCGCCGGGACCGCCGTCGATACCGGTGGTGTTCATCGATGACATGAACGCCGCGTTGGAGCCGATGACGACGATCGACGCCCCGGCCTGCAGGTGTTTGAGGCTGGCGTGCACCAGGTTGAGCACGCCGATGAGGTCCACGTCCACCGCGTCGGCGAAGGCCTTCGGCGGCAGTCCCGCGGTCAGTGGGCAGATGCCGGCGTTGGCCACCACGATGTCGAGGCGCCCGAGCTCGGCGACGCCCTCATCGATGGCCGCCGACAGGGCCACGCGGTCGCGGACGTCGGCGACCGCGGTGTGCGCGCGCCGCCCCTCCTTCTCCACCAGCCGTGCCGTTTCGTCCAGGTCCTCGGGGCGCGCCAGCGGATACTCATTGGTGTCGATGTCGGTGCAGAGATCCACGGCGATGATGTCCGCACCTTCGGCGGCCAGCATCCGCGCGTGAGAGCGGCCCTGCCCGCGCGCGGCGCCACTGATCACGGCCACCTTGCCCGTTACCCTGCCCATCGCCCGTTCCTTCGTCGGTGTCTACATCGCGATCCGCGTTGGCACCCAACGCCATTCGCCGTCACGACTGATGCTCGAGCGGCAAGAATCCGACCGCTGTCCCGTCCGCGGCGCGGCGCGGCGCGCGGTCACCGCGGCGGGCGTCGCAGTGAGACCTTCGGTCGGCTGCATCGCATCTCTTCCCCGAAAAACTGCGCTGACCTGCAGATGGGCTATCACTACGCCCAAGACTAGCTAGAATATCTAAAATAGCAAGGAATGAACACGACGAGGGGGTGGGCGATGCCTGACGTGCACGGCGGGGTCCTGCGCGGGGTGCGGGTCGTCGAGCTGGCGTCGTGGACCTATGTGCCCTCGGCCGGGGCCGCCCTGTCGGACTGGGGTGCCGACGTGATCAAGGTGGAAGGCGTCACCTCCGGTGACCCGGGCCGGGCGCTGGTGGTCGGCGGCTTCACCCGGGAAGCGGCCCGGCCCGACGCCGACTTCATCCTCGAGCTGGGCAACCGCGGCAAGCGCAGCATCGCCATCGACATCAAGTCGGACACGGGTCGCGAGTTGTTCGGCCGGCTGTTGGCCAGTGCCGATGTGTTCTTGACCAATTGGTTGCCCGGCGCGCTCGAACGCGCCCGGCTGACCGTCGAGGACATCCGCTCGTTCAACCCGAAGATCATCATCGCGCGCGGCACCGGGCTGGGCGTCCGCGGTCCCGACCGCGACCGCGGCGGCTTCGACGCGGCCACCTATCTCGCCCGCGGCGGGGTCGCCTACACGCTGACACCGTTCGGCAGTGAGACCCCTGCGGTGCAGGGGCCCGGCTTCGGTGACCTGCAGGGCGGGGCGACGCTGGCCGGCGGCGTCTGCGCCGCGCTGTTTCACCGGGAACGCACCGGCGAACCGACGATCGTCGACTCGTCGCTGCTGGCGCAGGCGATGTGGTCGATAGCGCCGTCCATTTGCGCGGCCGACTTCTTCGATATCGACGGGATCCCCGGTGCGCCGCCCGGCCTGGCCATCAACCCGCTCGTCAACCGGTACAAGACCAGCGACGGCAGGTGGATCCAACTGGTGTTTTTGCAGCCCGACAAGTTCTGGGCCGGCTTCTGCCGTCGCATGGGGCTCGCGGAACTGGCCGACGACGGGCGATTCGTCCCGTCCAGCAATTTGATCGCCAATGCGGCCGCGGCGACCGAGCTGCTGGCGAATACCTTTGCCCGCCACGACCTCGCGCACTGGCAGGCGGTGCTCGCAGACGAACCGGGCGTGTGGGGTGCGCTGGCGACCCCGCGGGAAACCCTCAACGACCCGCAGGTCGAACCCAACGGCTACGTGGTCACCAACGTCGACGACCACGGCGAGAAGTACCGAATCGTTGCCGCCCCAGTGCAATTCGACGAGACGCCACCCGCTCCCGCCCGCGCCCCGGAGCACGGGCAACACACCGAAGAGATCCTGCTGGAACTCGACGTCGACTGGGACGAGATCGCCAGGGCGAAGGAGGCCGGGGCGATTCTCTAGGAAGCCGGTCGGTCGGGTGGCCGTCGCGCTAATTGCGCTGTTTCACAGCCTGTTTCGATACCACAAGTCGCGAATTTCCGTGGTGAGCAGCCGATCCCGAAACGGTCACAGCCGCGTATCAATGTCAGTGGTGCACTGGCACAACGCGACGGATCCGCAAATCATTGCACAGGGCGCCTTTTGGGGATTGCGGCCGCGACGACGCGCACGGATTCCTGCCGCTATGCGAGTAGCGGTTTCGCCAGGGCGCAGCAGGAGGTATCAACAGCATGACGACGAACTGGGTCCCCGCCCAAACTTCGTGCGGCCCGAACTCCGGCCGCATTCTCGACACCGCGCGGGGCATCCTCATCGGTCTTCGCCGGTGTCCTTCCGACGCCGCACTGGACGAATTGCACGGCGCGGCAATCCGGCACAAGGTGCCGGTCTTCGCCATGGCTTGGGCGCTGGTCCACCTGGCGGGCGACGGGGAGGAGACACCGAGCTTCGTCGACGCGCAATCCGCGGCCCGCCGGGAGTGGGGTCCGCTGTTCACATCCGCCGCGCTGACCGGTTGAGCGCGCACCAAGACGTTGGGGCGGCCGAGCTTTCGAGGGGTAACCCGGCCGCCTCCAACTCCAACAACATCGACCCGAAAACCCGTCCGGAGGGGGGTGCCGCCGGGCTGCGGCTGCACTGGCCGACACGGGCGCGGGGTATGCGGCGGTGGCGGATGGGCCGCGGGTCGATCCGGTCCGGTCCGGAGCCCGACTACGGGATCAACCTGCTCCGCTGAGACGGCGTCGGTGGGACAATTGCCGGCGTGTCCGCAATCGATCGCGTGGTGACGCCGATGGGTGCGGGGCCCAGGCTGCACCGCCCGCGCGGGCCGCTGGCCGACCACGTCGAATTCTTTGGGCATTGGTTGCACCGCGGGGGCAGCTATCGGAGCCGGGCGCTGCCACGCGGGGCGGTGACGGTCGTCTTCGACGTCGGCGACCGACAGCGACTGGATTTCTATGCCGCCGACGGCACAACCGAACTGAGCGTCCCGCCGGCGTTCGTCACGGGACCGCAGAACGTGTCCTACGTGTCGGACATCGCGGCCGACGAGCCCGTCATGGCCATCCATTTCCGGCCGGGCGGCGCTTTTTCGTTTCTGGGCAGGTCGTTGAGCGACCTGGCCGGCGGGCCCGTCGGCATCGGCGAGATCTGGGGCGGTGCGGGACGCGAACTGCACGAGCGCTTGATCGAGGCGCCGTCGATCTCGGACAGGTTCGCGCTGCTCGAGCGGTTCCTGCTCGCGCGGGCGGGCGCGTCGAGGCAGCCAGACCCGAGCGTGGGTGCCGCGATGGCCGCCATCGAGGCCGATCCCTCGGTGCGCTTGGCGGAAGTCCGCCGCATGACGGGATTGTCCACCAAGCGGCTCATCGCGCTGTTTCGCGCCGAGGTTGGGTTGGCGCCAAAGGAATTCGCCCGTGCTCGCCGGTTCCAGGCAGCGCTGAGCCGGCTTGGCGACGACGCGAGCGGCGGCGCCCGCATCGCGGCCGAGCTGGGATATTTCGACCAGTCCCATCTGGTGCGCGAGTTTCGCGCGTTCAGCGGTATGACGCCGACGTCCTACCGGCGGCGGCGAATCCTGTTGCCCAGCCACGTTCCGTGGGAGGGGCACAAAAATCCAAGACCGCGCGGCCCGGCGCGCCGATGATGACCACATGGAAGAAACCAGACAAGCCGTAGCGGACACCGGATTCCTGGTCGCCGCGATGCGTGCCGAGGAATCCGAGCGCCCGGACCGGCTGTTCACCGACCCGTTCGCCGACCGGCTGGCCGGCGCGGAAGGCCGCTCGCTGCTTGCCAGAGCGGCGGCGGCGACGGGCGCGTCCTCGCCGCAGATCGCGATCCGCACGCGGTTCTGGGACGAGGCGTTGCACAGGGCGGAGTCGGCCGACGTAGCGCAGGTGGTGATCCTCGCCGCGGGCATGGATGCGCGCGCGTACCGGCTGCCGTGGCGCCCCGGCACCACCGTCTACGAAGTCGACCAGCCGCAGGTGATGGCGATCAAGGATCAGCGGCTCGCGGGCGAGCGTCCGCGCTGCCGTCGCGTCCCGGTGGGCATCGATCTGGCCGATGACTGGCCGAAAGCGCTGCTGTCCCATGGTTTTCGCCGGATGCCCCGACGGCGTGGCTCGTCGAAGGGCTGCTGCAATACCTCGACGCCGCCGCCGTCGACCTCGTGTTCGCCCGCATCGATGCGCTGTCGGCACCGGGTTCGCGGGCCTGCTATGACCTGGTCGGCGCGACGCTGCTGGAGGCGGACTTCATGCAGCCCACCCTCGAGTACATGCGGCAGAGCGGCGCTGCGTGGACGTTCGGCACCGACGCGCCGGCCGCCCTGATCGAGCGGCACGGCTGGACCGCGAAGGTCACCGACGTCGCCGAACCCGGCGCCAGGTGGAATCGCTGGGATCATCCGGTCGTCCCGCTGGAGGTGCCCGGGATACCGCGCGGCTACTTCGTCGAGGCGACGAAGTCCTGACGCGTCGAAGTCCTAGCGCGTCCAGGTACGGCGGCAGGCTATTTCGGCGGCGGCAGCTCGCGCGGGCCGTCGGGCGGACCCAACTCCGGCGGACCGTCGCGTTTCGTCAGCGCACGCCGGCGATCGCTTTCGGCGGACCGGACCGACAGGCGCTCGGCGTCGGCCCGCCCCGGCAGGGACGGGCCCGACTCGCGGCCGGACACCCGGCCCTGCGGGCGCCCGGCGGGGTGGTGTCGCGACGAGACAACGAATTCCGCTCGTTCCGAAGGCGTTTCACCCGCGGGGTGACCGGACAGCCGGGTGTCGGAGGCCTCGGAATTGACCGTCACCTTGCGGGTGCGCTTGAGCGTGAACGCGATCTCCTCGGTCTCCTCGAGGACGCCTTCGAACACCTGGCGCGCGGCGCGCAGCGGCTGGGTGGTGGTGTCGATGACCTTGGCCACGAACGGCGGCACCAGCGGGCGAATCCAGCGGGCAGCGGCCTTGGTGGCGTCCGGAATCGAGGGGATCGACGACGCATGCCGTTCCTGGTGTTGCTCGACCTCCCCGCCCGTCGGCAGGGGAGCGGGCAGATGCTCCGGAATGTCGGTGTGGGGGCCGACCAGGCCCGCGGCCGGCTCCGGTGCGGGCACCGCGGTGATGGCGCGGCTGGCCGCCTCGGCTTCGGCGGCGATCGGCAGGTACACGTCGTCGTCCGACTCGAACTCCCGCAGCGACGCGGCATGCACCGGACTCTGCAGAGCGTCGGAAACCCGGCGGCGCTGCTGCTCGCGATCGATCTGGGTCTGCGCCTCGATGGCAAGGCGCGCCTGCGTCAGTTGGTGTTCGGCCCAGAGGATTTCGGCCTCCCGACGCACCTCGGCCCGTTTGATGGCGATCGCGGTGTCCGCGTCGAGTTCGGCGCGTTCGCGCTCGGCCCGCGAGGTGGCGTGGCGGTCGTGCGTCGTCTCGCCGCGCCAGCACCCAAGGATCAGGGGTGCGGTGTAGAGCAGCACGCAGGCCCCGATCGTCAACAGGCGCAGGGTCATCGCGCCGGCGTCGGCCGAGGTGAGGTCATTCATCGCCACCCAGCGCGCGCCCAGGCCGCGGTCGGCGTCCGACACGACACCGTCCCGCGCGTCGCGCAGCGCTTGCTCCTGTCGCGAGATCGTGGCGTCCAGGCCTGGCGCCCGACCGTCCCGCGCCGCCAGGGCGGTGTCCAATTCGCGCTGGGCATCGGCGAGAAGTTCGTTCGCCGTGCGTGTTTCGGGCCCGGTGCCGGGATCGCCGGTGATCCGGGTCTGCGGGCAGCCGGGGGTGGGGTGGTACTCGCAGCGGGCGATGACCAGGGCCTTGTCCTGGCGGTCACGGGCCTGGGCGACGGAGTTGTCGAGCGCGGCGCGGGCATCCCTGGTCTGCTGAAGGGCCGCCGATGCACGCGCGACGGCGGGGGACGATTCGGCGTGGCGCAACGCCCGTTCGTCGAGCCGATGGTTGATCGAGCTGGACAGCAGGACCAGCGCGGCGAGCTCACCGACGACCACGCCCACCGCCGCCGCCACGGCGACGCGTCCCAGGACGCCGGGCCGGCTCCGGTCGGGCCCCGGGATGGTGCCGCGGCCGATGGCGCCGACCAGCACACCGAAGACCAGGGTCAGCGCCACCACCGCCGGCAGCGGCCAACGGGTCGCGCCGGCGAGCGCGAGCGCCGCGACCAGCCACGCCAGTGCCGCGCCCGACAACGTAACGGCGCCGGCGACGGCGTGGGTGGACCGCTCGTGCCGCTCACCCAGCTCGCGCCGGTGTCCGCCGCCCAACCAGATGAGCGCCTCCGCCGCCCGGGCCAGGCCTGAGCGCTGCTCGATTACTTCCTGGGGCATAGGGCTCCACACACCTCCACCATCAAGCCTCGCAGGCCACCGCCCGACACATCGAATCGAAGCGCCCCGCCTGTGGCGCGCTTCACAAGTCCGCGGAATCGACGCAGATCCCCGGCCGCGCATCGCTCACACCCGCCGGTCCAACGAGGGGGCATCTGACGCGGAATTGCGGCGACGCGAGCAGATCAGCGACCGTTCCGGCAGGTGACATGAGACGGTATAAGCCTATGACGAATCACGATTATGTCACCTACGAAGAGTTTGGCCGCAGGTTCTTCGAGGTCGCCGTCACCCCCGAGCGTGTCGCCGCCGCGTTCGCCGACATCGCCGGCAGTGAGTTCGCCATGGAGCCGATTGCGCAGGGGCCCGGCGGGATCGCCAAGGTCAGTGCCAACGTCAAGATTCACGAGCCCCGCGTCACGCGCCGGCTGGGCGACAGCATCACCTTCGTCATCCACATTCCGCTGTCCATCGATCTGCTGATCGATTTGTGGCTCGACAAGCCGCGTTTCGTGGTTTCCGGCGACATCCAGCTGCGGGCGACGGCGCGCGCGGCCGAACCCCTGTTGCTGATCGTCGACGTGGCCAAACCGCGACCGTCCGACATCACCGTCAACGTCTCGTCGAACTCCATTCGCGGCGAGGTGCTGCGCATCCTGGCGGGCGTGGACGGAGAGATCCGGCGCTTCATCGCGCAATACGTCGCCGCCGAGATCGACACGCCCCAGTCGCAGGCGGCGCAAATCATCGATGTGGCCCAGCAGCTGGAGTCAGCCTGGCCCTGACCGGCCCGCCCACGAATACGCGTGAGGGCGTCGGGGTACCCAGACATGGTTGTGCGTCTGTCGCCCCCGTGGGCGACGGCGTTCCCGATCGCCAGGGGAGGAAGACTTTGGCTCGCGTAGATGTGTCGGTGTCGTCGCAGGTGGAACCGGAGGCGGCGTGGAAGCTGGCCTCCGACCTGGACCGATTCGACGAGTGGATGACGATCTTTGCCGGATGGCGTGGGCCGGTGCCCGACACCATCGAGAAGGGAACCTGCATCTCGTCGTGCGTCAAGGTCAAGGGCTTCCGCAACGTCATCCACTGGGAGGTCACCCGCTATGACGAGCCGAAAGCGATTGAGCTGCAGGGCCGCGGGCGCGGCGGGATCCGCCTGACCGTGGCGATGACCGTCGCGGACAATCACCCCGGATCGACGTTTCACCTCACCGCCGACCTCGGCGGCGGTCTGCTCAGCGGGCCCGTCGGGGGATTGGTCGCCCGGGTGCTGCGGTCCGACGTGCAAAAGTCCGTCAACAACCTGGCGGCGCTGCAATAACGCGCTGCAATTACGGACCCATCCGGTCGGGCGCTAGTGCGCCGGGTGGCTGATCGTCCAATGCCGTTCGGCGTCACGAATTCGCCTGCGGTCCATGGCAAGCCAGGACAGCCCGGCCCCGAAGGCGAGCATGGCGACGATCGCGGCGGCAACCCCCGCGCCGACCTGGCCCAGGGCGAAGTTGGCCACACACACGACGAACGCCAACGCGGCCGCGGCGACCACGAGTAGCCCGGGTGTCTGCCCGGCCCCACCCATCCGCGGGTCAGCGGTCCGATCATGGTCGACAGGGCGGTGCCTCATGGCGTCTCCTCTGCTGTCACTTCCGTTTCGGCCCGATTCCTTGGAGCTACCCAACGGGCTGTCGGGACAAACGACTTTGGCGGAGGTGACGCGCGGTTTCGCCTAGAGGGTCTGGTGGCGGCCGAAGTACTTGTGGTCTTCGCTATAGCCGCCGTAGCCGCTACCGATGTCGTGGTAGTCGGCGACGAACTCGATGCCTTTGATCCACTTCACCAGCTTGAAGCCGTGCTGCAATTCGTTGCGCAGCCGCAGCGGCCGCCCGTGCATGTAGGGGAGCTGCTGGTCGTTCATGTTGTAGGCCAGCATCGTCATGTGGTGGTCCATCTGGCCGATGTGGTGGGCGTTGTAATAGATGCCGCCCGTGGCGCCCAGCCCCATCGAATAGAAGACCGCCCATTTCGCTTCGGGCAGCGGTTTGACGATGTCCATGATCGTTTTCATTTGCACGCCACCCCATTTGGCGACGCCCGACCACGCCTGGATGCAGAAGTGCTGGCTGATCTGCTCGTGATAGGGCAGCGCCATCAAGTCCTCGAGCGAGAACTCCATCGGGTGCTCGACCAGACCGTAAACCTTGAGGCGCCAGTCCTTGAAGTCGTCGCGCTCGAGTTCCTTGTACTCGACGGTCTCGGGTAGGCGGCCGTTGCGCCAGTGGTGCGGGGAGATGTCCTTTTCGGTGAAGGCGCCGGGCTTGGGGTCCAGCTGTTCGAGCATCCGCTGGAAGGGGCCCACCAACGCGTAGCCGACCCGTTGCACCACCCGGGGATGGCGAATGGTGAAGGGCGTGGCCCAAACCCACGCGATGGCGGTCAGCACCATGGCCGCGGAGAAGATGCCGAAACCGACCCAGCTGTTGTCGTCACGGGAGGCGAACATGTGGTTGAGGTTTCGCAGCGCCTCGGTCGTCAGCACCATCGTCACGTGCACCAGGATGAAGAACAGGAAGTAGACCAGCACCACGAAGTGCAGCGACCGGGCGTGCTGGATGCTCAGCCGCTTGCTGAGCCAGTGCACCCGCTGGGACAGCGCGGGCGACATGCCCAGTCCGGTGATCAGTGCGGCCGGGGCGGCGATGAACACGGTGGTGAAGTAGGCGAGTAGCTGCAGGCCGTTATAGGCGACCCAGCCGTTGTCGGTCGGCCAGTCCAGCGACAGGTACTGAATGGCCACCGACGCCGCGTTCGGGAAGACGTCCCAGCTGGTCGGCACGATGTGGCGCCACTGACCGGTGGCGAACAACAGCACGTAGAAGACGGCCCCGTTGACGAGCCACAGCACGTCGACGCCCAGATGCCACCACCGGGCCAGGCCGATGGAGTGCCGAAAGCCGGGCAGCCCCAATTGCGGGGGCAGGGCGACGGTGTCGGCGTTGGCGGTCCACAGCTCGTCGTCCGGAACCGGCGGACCCACCCGCAGCCATTCGTCCTTGCCGGGGGTGGCGTTGCGGCTGAAGTAAAGGCGGGGATGGTCGCAGAGGATCTGGATGCCCGTCCTGATGATGAACATCATCATGAACAGGTTGAAGAAGTGCGTCCAGCCGATCCACGCCGGCAGGCCCGGGGGGATGCCGGCGCTGTCGGAGCCGGGGTAGCGCTGAATGAACGACTGCACCGCCGGCACGTGGTGCAAGCCCTTGCCGACCGCGATCCCGGCGATCAGCACGGCAAAGCCGATCGGGATCAACCAGAGCAGGTTGAACCATCGGTCGCGGCCGATGCGCAGCTTGGGGGCGGTGGCCCGCCTGGTGAGATCGAAGCCGCCACCGTAATGCTCCACATCGATGACGTCTTCGGCGGTGTGTATCTCGTTGCGGTAGTCCGGGATGGACGTGAGGGGCGTGCCCACTGTCAGGGTCGAGGCTGAGCCGTTTCCCTCCGGACCAACGTGCTTGCTTTCGGCCTGCGTCACGGGCTTGAAAATACACGAAAAAACCCGGATAAATCCAAGTCTGATTGGAAAAAAGGGTGACGGCCGGCCGCGGTTCGACCAGACGTTCGTCGACAACAGTTGCCAGCGGGCAGGATTTGCCTCCGCGTGGACGCCGGTTGACGCAATTGCCTATGGAACGCCCGATTTGCTCCGCAAACTCGGTTCCTTGCCGATTGCTGTGAGTTTTATACGAACCTCCTAGCAGATCGGCGCTAGGCGGTGTCGCGCGGCAGCAGCCGGCGCACCGGGCGGGTCTCGATGGCGTTGACCGTCAACGCCCGCCGGCCAATCCGCCAGCCTGCCTCGGTCAGCGTGTACTCGTCGTCGTAGCGCAGGTGCCACGCCACGTCCACCAACTCGGCGTCGCGCTCGCTCCAGTGGTGCGCGACGCACGCGATGCGCCCGCGGGCGCTATCGGGTCGCCCGGTCGCGTCGTACACCTCGCCGACGATCGCGTGCTCGGTGCGGACCACCGCGGACACGGCCGCCACCGCCGCCGCGATGGCGTCGCGGCCGCGATGCGAATGGATCGGCCGCAAGTCGGCCGGCGGCGCGGGCACCAGCAGCTCGGCATCGGCGCTGAAAAGCTCCGCCACAGCGCCGAATTCACGGTCATCGACGTGCGCCGCGTAGCGGTGCACCAGATCGCTCAGCGCCGCCCGCTGCTCGGCGGACAGCGTCATGAGCTCAGCGACAACCGTTGCGCGCACGCCGATAACAGGTCCTTGGCCTGCTCGATATCGGTCGTCGGCGGCATGGCCAACACCAACCGGTCCGCCCCCTGATCGGCGAGGGCGGCCGCGCGCTCGGCATCGACCTTGGCGACCGAATGGCCCAGCGACACTTCGAGCGCCGCCGGATCGCGGCCCGCCGATGATGCCTCGTCGCGCATCAACGCAATCAACGACGCGAGTTGCGGCCCAGTCACCCCGAGCGGCTGGAAGCCGTCACCGAAGCGCCCGGCGCGGCGCGCGGCCGCTCGGCTGTGTCCGCCGATGTGAATCGGGAACCGTTCGGCTGCAACGGGTTTCGGATAGCACATGACATTCTCGAAGTTGAAGAACTCGCCCGCGAAAGACGCCCCCTCGGGCCGCTGCGCCCACAACGCGCGCATGACGGCCAGCTGCTCATCGGCCCGCCGTCCCCGGCTGTCGAACTCCACGTCGCAGGCGGCCAGCTCTTCGGAGAGCCAGCCCACCCCGACGCACAGGTGCAGCCTGCCGCCCGACAGGGCGTCGACGGTGGCGACCCGCTTGGCCAGCACCACGGGGTGGTGATTGGGCAGCACCAGCACCCCGGTGGCCAGCCCCAGGCCGCTGGTCTGGCCGGCCAGAAAGGCAAGCAGGTCAAGGGGATCCGGGATGGGGCAGTCCGCCGCCAGGCCGACGCGGCCCGAACTGTCGTAGGGATAGACGCTGTCGTAGCGGGTGAGCAAGACGGTGTGCTCGACGACGACGATCGAGTCGAACCCACAGGCCTCGAGGTGGCGCGCGAAGGCCACCATCCAGTCGGGGTCCGCAGTGACACCGTCGGCGACGGGGGCCACGACTGAGACCTTCATGGTGTCCGAAGCTAACAAGGCCCCCCGCCCGGCGACTAGCGGGCCGCGCTTTCGGCGGGGGCTATTGCGGCGCGCACGGCTTCGGCGAGCCTGGCGGTGCGGCGATCGGCGAAGATGTCCTCGAGCATGACCGGGCGCCCGTCGGGACCCGTCAGCGGCACCCGCCAGTTGGGGTATTCGTCGGTGGTGCCGGGCTGATTCTGGGTCCGGCGGTCGCCGACGGCGTCGGTCAGGGCCACGCCCAGCAGCCGCGACGGCGTCCTGCCCAGATAGCGGTACAGCGCCACGACGACGTGCTCGGGATCGTCCTCGCCGTCCTCGAGCAGCCCGACCCGGCGCAGCTCGGCCATCCACGCCGCCAGCTCGGTCCGGTCGGACTCCAGCTCCTCTTCGACGGGCCGGGTCAGCAGTCCCAACGAATCCCGCAGCCGCACATGGTCGCCCGCCAGATAGCCGGCGGTCGGCGGCAGATCGTGCGTGGTGACCGAGGACAGGCAGTACTCGCGCCAGCGCTCGGCCGGCAGCGGGCCACCGTTACCGTCCCGGTCCAACTCGAACCAGAGGATCGACGTACCCAGCAAGCCGCGCAACAAGAGGTAGTCACGCACCCACGGCTCGACCGTGCCGAGATCCTCGCCGACGACGACCGCCCCCGCCCGGTGCGCTTCCAGGGCGACGATGCCGATCATGGCCTCGTGGTCGTACCGCACGTAGGTGCCGTCGGTGGGCGAGGCGCCCCGCGGGATCCACCACAACCGGAACAACCCGATGATGTGGTCGATGCGCACCCCGCCGGCGTGCCGCAGCACGGCACCGATCAGCGCCCGGAAGGGCCGATATTCGTGCTCGTCCAACCGATCCGGTCGCCACGGCGGCTGTGACCAGTCCTGGCCGAGCTGGTTGAACTCGTCCGGCGGCGCGCCCGCGGTCACCCCCAGTGCCATCACGTCCTGCAGCGCCCAGGCGTCGGCGCCGTTAGGGTGCACACCGACGGCCAGGTCGTGCATGATGCCCAACGACATGCCGGCCCGGATCGCCTGTGACTGCGTCGCGGCCAGCTGCTCGTCGAGTTGCCACTGCATCCAGCGGTGGAAATCGACTGTGTCGGAATGCTTTCGGGCGAACTCCGCGACGCCGGACGCGTCCGGGTGCTGCAACGCCTCCGGCCAGGAATGCCAGTCGTCGCCGTGCTTCTCGGCCAGCGCGCACCAGGTGGCGAAGTCGTCCAGCGCGCGGCCCTCCCGGTCGCGGAACGCGGCGTAGGACAGCTCCCTGCCCGCCGAGCGCGGTTCCTGGTGCAGCAGCCGCAGCGCCGCCCGCTTGGCCGCCCACGAGCCGTCGCGGTCGATGGCGTCGACGCCGCCGGCGCGCTGCTGGACCTCGGAACGCAGCCGGCGGACCCGGCTGCGCTTGGTCAGCTCGGCGAACTCGGGGATCGCCTCGACGTGAAGATAAATAGGGTTGACGAAGCGGCGCGATGTCGGCAGATACGGCGACGGCTCCATCGGCTTGGTCGGGGCCGCGGCGTGCAGGGGATTGACCAGCAGGTAGTCGGCGCCGTGCCGGGAGGCCGACCACACCGCGAGGTCGGTCAGATCGGTCAGATCGCCGACACCCCACGACTGGCGCGACCGCACGCTGTACAGCTGCGCGGCCAGCCCCCACGCGCGCCGGGCGCCGAGCCGCTCGGGCAGCCCGAGCCAATCCGGGGTCACGATCAGCGCGGTGCTGGTTTCGCAGTCGCCGGAACGCAGGTGCACCCGGTGATAGCCCAGCGGCAGATCGGAGGGCAGCAGGAAGCTGGCCTCGCCCACCCAGCGACCGTCCAGGTCGAACGGCGGGGTGGAGTTGTCGACCTGTTCGACACCGTCGCGCACCGTCCCGTCTTCGAGCTGCAACCACACCTCGGCGGGATCGCCGTGGGTGACATGCGCCCAGAACCGGATCTGCTCGCCGGTGCGCCCGACGATGGTCGGCGGCAGCCGGCGCGCCCAGTGCGACCGCAGCTTCGCCGTCAGCGCGGCGTTGCGCTCCTGCTCGTTGTCGGCCGCCACGCCGAACGCACCCAGCACCGCCTTCAACGTCGTCTCCGCGACCCGCACCCGGCGGCCGGACCAGTCCTCGTACTCGGTCGCGATGCCGTATCTGCGAGCGAGTTCGATCAGCGACGGCGCGAGTTCAGTCATACCGCCATCTTGGTGTCCGGATTCGCCGGTCGGCGACTCGGACCCGGGGCGGGTTGGCGCATTCTTTGCTGGGCGGTCGCCCGCCGTTCATCTGGATCGGCCGCCGGCGCCGGCTTCGCGCGCTCGACAGGACGGGCGGGCCCGCGGCGATTACGATGCCCTGAGGGGATCGAAGGGATCCGGTCGGCTCATCCGCGGGGGAACGAAAACTGCCAGCTCAGTGGGGCGCGTCGGCGCGGTATTCCCTGGCGGCCCGCGGCGGTGGACGGGGCCGGATCCGGGTGCATAAACAAATGTAGAAGCCAATGCGCATTGGCGCCGCGTGGCGAGGTCCGCGCAGGTGCCTTAACGTTGTCATGTAATTCGCGCTGGATCGATCAGATGGTGATATCCAGGCGCTTCAGCAGACCGGATGGTGAATAAGTGGCGGAAGAGAGTCGCGGGCAGCGCGGGTCGGGGTACGGCCTCGGGTTGTCGACCCGGACCCAGGTGACCGGCTACCAGTTCCTTGCGCGCCGCACCGCGATGGCGCTGACCCGGTGGCGCGTCCGCATGGAGGTCGAGCCGGGACGGCGACAGAACCTGGCCGTGGTGGCGTCGATCTCCGCCGCGCTGGTCATCTGCCTGGGCGCGCTGCTCTACTCCTTCATCAGCCCGGCCGGGCAGATCAACGAGTCACCGATCATCGCCGACCGCGACTCGGGTGCGCTGTACGTCCGCGTCGGCGAGAAGTTGTACCCCGCGCTGAACCTGGCGTCGGCCCGCCTCATCACCGGTCGCCCCGACAACCCGCACCTGGTCAAGTCCAACCAGATCGCCAGCCTGCCGCGCGGCCCGATGGTCGGCATCCCGGGCGCACCGTCCAGCTTCCATCCGACCAGCCCCGCCACGTCGTCCTGGTTGGTCTGCGACACCGTGGCGAACTCGACCGGTGCCGGCGCCCCGTCGGGTGTGACGGTCACGGTCATCGACGGCAACCCCGACCTGAGCAACCACCGGCGGGTGCTGACCGGCTCGGACGCGGTGGTGCTGAACTACAGCGGGGACGCCTGGGTGGTCCGCGACGGGCGTCGCTCCCGCATCGACGGGTCGAACCGATCGGTGCTGCTGCCGCTGGGGCTGACCCCCGAGCAGGTCAGCATGGCCAAGCCGATGAGCCGCGCCCTGTACGACGCGTTGCCGGTGGGGCCGGAGCTGACCGTGCCCCAGATCCAGAACGCGGGCGCCGGGGCGTCGTTCCCCAACGCGCCCGGCCCGATCGGCACGGTGATCGTCACCCCGCAGATCAGTGGGCCGCAACAGTATTCGCTGGTGCTGGCCGACGGTGTGCAGACGCTGCCGCCGTTGGTGGCCCAGATCCTGCAGAACGCCGGGCCGGGCAACACCAAACCGGTGACCGTGGAGCCGTCTGCGCTGGCGAAGATGCCGGTGGTCAACAAGCTGGACCTGTCGTCGTACCCGGACGCGCCCCTCAATGTGATGGATATCCGCGAGAACCCGGCGACCTGCTGGTGGTGGCAGAAGACCTCCGGTGAGAACCGGGCCCGCGTGCAGGTCATCTCCGGCGCGACCATTCCGGTCGAGCAGAAGGACGTCAACCGGGTGGTGTCGCTGGTCAAGGCGGACACCACCGGCCGCGAAGCCGACCAGGTCTTCTTCGGCCCCGATTACGCGAACTTCGTGGCCGTCACCGGAAACGATCCCGGAGCCAAGACGACCGAATCGCTGTGGTGGCTCACCGACGCGGGCGCGCGGTTCGGGGTCGACGACACCCGCGAGGTGCGAGAGGCGTTGGGCCTGAAGACGAAACCGGGCCTGGCGCCGTGGGTGGCGCTGCGACTGCTCCCGCAAGGGCCGACGTTGTCGCGGGCGGATGCGCTGGTGGAGCACGACACGCTACCGATGGATATGTCCCCAGGAGAGTTGGCGGTACCGAAGTGAAACGTGGATTTGCGCGGCCGACACCGGAGAAGCCTCCGGTAATCAAGCCGGAGAACATCGTCCTCCCGACGCCGTTGAGCATCCCGCCACCGGAGGGCAAGCCCTGGTGGATCGTGGTGGTCGGCGTCGTGGTGGTCGGCCTGCTGATCGGCATGGTCGCCATGACCTTCGCCAGCGGGTCGCACGTGTTCGGGGGCGCCGGCTCGATCTTCCCGATCTTCATGATCGGTGGCGTCGCGATGATGATGTTCGGCGGCCGATTCGGCGGCCAGCAGCAGATGAGCCGCCCCAAGCTGGACTCGATGCGCGCCCAGTTCATGCTGATGCTGGACATGCTGCGCGAGACCGCCCACGAGTCGGCCGACAGCATGGACGCCAACTACCGGTGGTTCCACCCCGCGCCCACCACGCTGGCCGCCGCGGTGGGGTCGTCGCGGATGTGGGAGCGCAAGCCCGACGGCAAGGACCTGAACTTCGGCGTGGTCCGCGTCGGCGTCGGCATGACCCGCCCCGAGGTGACCTGGGGTGAGCCCCAGAACATGCCCACCGACATCGAGCTCGAGCCGGTGACCGGTAAGGCGCTTCAGGAATTCGGTCGCTATCAAAGCGTCGTCTACAACCTGCCCAAGATGATCTCGGTGCTCGTCGAGCCCTGGTACTCGCTGGCCGGGGACCGCGAACAAGTGCTGGGGCTGATGCGGGCGATCATCTGCCAGCTGGCCTTCTCGCACGGGCCCGACCACATGCGGATGATCGTGGTCAGTTCCGAGCTGGACGAATGGGACTGGGTGAAATGGCTGCCCCACTTCGGTGACCCGCGCCGCCAGGACGCCGCGGGCAACGCGCGGATGGTCTACAGCTCGGTGCGCGAGTTCGCCGCCGAGCAGGCCGAATTGTTCGCCGGCCGTGGGTCTTTCACGCCCCGCCACGCCAGTTCGTCGGCCCAGACCCCGACGCCGCACACGGTGATCATCGCCGATGTGGTTGACCCGCAATGGGAGTACGTGATCAGCGGCGAAGGCGTCGACGGGGTGACGTTCTTCGATCTCACCGGCTCGGCGATGTGGAGCGCGGTCCCGGAGCGCACGCTACGGTTCGACGAGAAGGGTGTGATCGAGGCGCTGCCCCGCGACCGCGACACCTGGATGGTCATCGACGAGAAGCCCTGGTTCTTCGCCCTCACCGACCACATCAGCACCGCCGAGGCCGAGGAGTTCTCGCAGAAGCTGGCGCGCTGGCGGCTCGCCGAGGCGTACGAGGAGATCGGCCAGCGGGTGGCGCACATCGGCGCCCGAGACATCCTGTCCTACTACGGAATCGACGACCCGGGCCGCATCGACTTCCACGAACTGTGGGGCAGCCGCAACGACTCGATGGGCAGGTCGCGGTTGCGGGCGCCCTTCGGTGTCCGCTCCGACAACGGCGAGCTGCTGTTCCTGGACATGAAGTCGCTGGACGAAGGCGGCGACGGCCCGCACGGCGTCATGTCCGGAACGACCGGTTCGGGTAAATCCACCCTGGTGCGAACCGTGATCGAATCGCTGATGCTCAGCCACCCGCCCGAAGAGCTGCAGTTCGTGCTCGCCGACCTCAAGGGTGGATCGGCGGTCAAGCCGTTCGCCGGCGTGCCGCACGTGTCCCGCATCATCACCGACCTGGAAGAAGACCA
The DNA here is from genome assembly GCF_059812885.1 of Mycobacterium sp. NGS33. Classification (NCBI taxonomy): domain Bacteria; kingdom Bacillati; phylum Actinomycetota; class Actinomycetes; order Mycobacteriales; family Mycobacteriaceae; genus Mycobacterium; species Mycobacterium sp. NGS33. Next base: position 120,377 of record NZ_JCALDN010000011.1, read on the forward strand.
GGCGCTGATGGAGCGCTTCCTGGACGCCCTGTGGGGCGAGATCGCCCGCCGCAAGGCGATCTGCGACAGCGCCGGCGTCGACGACGCCAAGGAATACAACTCGGTGCGCAGCCGGATGCGGGCGCGTGGCCAGGACATGGCTCCACTGCCGATGCTCGTGGTCGTCATCGACGAGTTCTACGAATGGTTCCGCATCATGCCGACGGCGGTGGACGTCCTCGACTCGATCGGCCGGCAGGGTCGCGCCTACTGGATCCACCTGATGATGGCGTCGCAGACCATCGAGAGCCGCGCCGAAAAGCTCATGGAGAACATGGGTTACCGGTTGGTGCTGAAGGCGCGTACCGCCGGTGCGGCGCAGGCGGCCGGCGTGCCGAACGCGGTCAACCTGCCCGCGCAGGCCGGTCTGGGTTACTTCCGCCGCAGCCTCGAGGACATCACCCGGTTCCAGGCCGAATTCCTGTGGCGGGACTACTTCCCGCGCGGGTTGACCGACGACGGGGACGAGGCGCCGGCGCTGGTGCACAGCATCGACTACGTCCGGCCGCAACTGTTCACCAACTCGTTCACCCCGCTGGAAGTCAGCGTCGGGGGGCCGGACGTCGCCGCGCCCGCGAACCCCGCCGACGGCTTGCCGGTCGAGGTCGAGGGCGGCGAGGACGACGACGCCGAAGGCATCAGGACGCCCAAGGTCGGTACCGTCATCATCGACCAGCTGCGCAAGATCGACTTCCAGCCGTACCGGCTGTGGCAGCCGCCGCTGAACCAGCCGGTCGCCATCGACGAATTGGTCAACCGGTTCCTCGGCCACCCCTGGCAGCAGGACTACGGCAGCGCGCAGGATCTGGTCTTCCCGATCGGGATCATCGACCGTCCGTTCAAGCACGACCAGCCGCCGTGGACGGTCGACACGTCGGGACCCGGTGCCAACGTGCTGATCCTGGGCGCCGGCGGTTCGGGCAAGACGACGGCGCTGCAGACCCTGATCTGCTCGGCGGCGCTGACCCACACGCCCGAGCAGATCCAGTTCTACTGCCTGGCCTACAGCAGCACCGCGCTGACCACGGTCGCCCGCCTGCCCCACGTCGGTGAGGTGGCCGGCCCGACCGACCCCTACGGCGTTCGGCGCACGGTGGCCGAACTGTTGGCGCTGGTGCGGGAGCGCAAGCGCAGCTTCCTCGAGTACGGGATCGCGTCGATGGAGGTGTTCCGGCGGCGCAAGTTCGGCAACGAGCCCGGCCCGGTTCCCAACGACGGGTTCGGCGACGTCTACCTGGTGGTCGACAACTACCGGGCGCTGGCCGAGGAAAACGAGGTGCTGATCGAGCAGGTCAACGTGATCATCAACCAGGGACCCTCGTTCGGGGTGCACGTGGTGGTCACGGCCGATCGCGAATCGGAGCTGCGGCCGCCGGTGCGCAGCGGATTCGGGTCCCGGGTCGAGCTGCGGTTGGCCGCCGTGGAGGACGCCAAGCTGGTGCGCTCGCGGTTCGCCAAGGACGTTCCGGTCAAGCCGGGCCGCGGCATGGTCGCGGTCAACTACGTCCGTCTCGACGCCGACCCGCAGTCCGGTCTGCACACCCTGGTGGCGCGGCCGGCGCTGGCCAGCACGCCGGACAACCGGTTCGAGTCCGACAGCATCGTCGAAGCCGTCAGCCGCATCGCCACCGGCCAGGCCCCGCCGGTGCGCCGACTGCCGGCGACATTCGGCGTCGAACAGCTCCGGGAGCTGGCCGCCCAGGACACCCGCCAGGGTGTGGGTGCGGGCGGAATCGCTTGGGCCATCTCGGAATTGGATCTGTCGCCGGTGTATCTCAACTTCGCCGAGAACGCGCACCTGATGGTGACCGGTCGCCGCGAGTGTGGGCGCACCACGACGCTGGCCACCATCATGTCCGAGATCGGGCGGTTGTACGCGCCGGGAGCCACCAGCGCACCGCCGCCGCCGGCCGGGCAGCCCTCGGCCCAGGTGTGGCTGGTCGACCCGCGTCGCCAGCTGCTGACCACGCTCGGCTCCGACTACGTGGAGAAATTCGCCTACAACCTCGATGGCGTGCAGGCGATGATGGGCGAACTGGCCGCGGTCCTGGCCGGCCGCGAGCCGCCGCCGGGGTTGTCGGCCGAAGAGTTGCTCTCCCGCAACTGGTGGAGTGGACCGGAGATCTTCTTGATCGTCGACGACATCCAGCAGCTGCCCGCGGGCTTCGATTCGCCGCTGCACAAGGCCGCTCCCTGGGTGACCCGGGCCGCCGATGTCGGCCTGCACGTGATCGTCACGCGCACGTTCGGTGGCTGGTCGTCGGCCGGCAGCGACCCGATGTTGCGGGCCCTGGCCCAGGCGAACGCGCCGCTGCTGGTGATGGACGCCGATCCGGACGAGGGATTCATCCGCGGCAAGATGAAGGGTGGCCCGCTGCCCCGTGGCCGAGGCCTGCTGATGGCCGAGGACACCGGCGTGTTCGTTCAGGTCGCCGCGACCGAGCTGCGCAGGTAGGGCCGCGAAAGTTATGTCAGCCGCTGCGCCGGGGCCGGACCGGTCACACCGGGATCGCGCCCCAGCGCAGCGGTAACTCCTTGAGCGCGAAGCTTTTTGAGGGGTAATTGATGACGGGGGAGTAACCCTCGGGCAGTTCGAAATCCGGAATCTGGGTGAGCCATTCCGCGACGATCACCGTCAGCTCGATGCGCGCCAGGTGAGAGCCCAGGCAGCGATGCGGTCCACCGCCAAATCCCCAGTGGCGGTGGACTTTTCCGTCCATGTTCAGCTCGTTGGTGGACATCGCGTCGCTGTCGTCACGATTGACCGCCGCCATGCACAGCCGCACCGAGGTGCCGGGCGGCAGAGTCATGCCGCCGACCTCGACGAATTCGGTGGTGACCCGCGGCGCCACCGGCGCCGACGGCTCGAGCCGGACGATCTCTTCGATGAAAACCCTGATCTGCTTGGGGTTGTCGCGCAGCTGCTTGCGCAGCTGCGGCCTGCGGGCCAATTCGAACAGCGAGAATCCGATGGCCGCGGTCACCGTGTCCAGACCGGCCAGGATGAGCAGATGGGTCATGCCGAGCAGTTCGAGGTCGGTGAAATTGCCCTTGCCGGTGATCACCTGCGACAGCATGTCCGACTTCGGGTGTTGCCGGCGCTGCGCGATGACGTCGGCCAGGTATGTCAGCAGCTGCTCGGATTTCTCTATGTCGCTCTGGGTGACGAAGGGCTTGTCGCTGACGACGGCGTCCTTCCACTCGATCAGACGGTCACGATCCTCGACCGGCAGACCGTAGAGGTCCAAAAACACCTGAAACGGGTAGAGATTGGCGAAATCCGCCATCACCTCGCACTCGCCCCGGCCGGCCAGCGCCGCGATCATCTCGGTGGCGTGACGCTGCAGCACCGGGCGCGACTTGCTCAACGCGTGCGGGCTGAAGTACGGCTGCAGGATCTGGCGGTAGCGGGTGTGTTGCGGCGGATCGTAAGCCAGTGGCAGCACCGGCAGGGGGTGGCCGGGGGGCTGCAGGATCGTCGAGGAGAAGACCTTGGTGTTGCGCAGCGCGGCCAGCACGTCCTCGCGGCGGGTGATGTAGTAGTGACCGTTCATGAACACGACCGGTCCGGCGTCGCGCAGTGTCTTCCAACCGACGCCCCGGTCCTCGGTCATCGGCAGCGTGGCGAAATCGAGCCGGGGCAGGTAGAACGACCCTTGCTGGCCTTCGCTCATGCGCTTCGATCTCCGGTTGTCTGTCTGCGGTGCCATGGCCCTACGCCGTCGCGTCTTTGTCGCAATTCGTCGCTACCAACACCTGGCGGCAGATCAATATTGCATCGGCTCGTCAATATTGCATGTGGGGCAACGGAACACGGATCCGCCCGGCTGCGCGAAGGCGAGGTTGCGGTGGGCGAAAGCGATTGGCGACCACCTTGGACACTGTACCGAGCGACTAATCTGGGTACCGCACCGCGAAGTGCACGTCGTCCGAGTGCGACGACCTGAACGGCCACGCCGTGCCAGCTAGGGAGGAAGCCTCGTGAGGGTTCGTCTGGAACAGTCGAAATGTGTGGGCCACGCCCAGTGCTTCGCCGTCGACCCAGACCTCTTCCCGATCGACGAGTCCGGCTATTCGATTCTCGAGGAGCACGAGGTCAGGCCCGAGGACGAGCAATCGACACGCGACGGCGTCGCATCGTGTCCCGAAATGGCGTTGATTCTCGAAGAGGACTGACGCTGCGACCGCCGAAGCCCCAGTGGTACCGCGGTCGGCGTTAAGCAAACGGCGAGTGAACATTTCATTGCCTTGCGTGAACTCCCGCCGACCGGGAATGAACAGTGGCTGGCCATTGATAAACAGGCGCCTTTGCGTGTCGGTGTTTGCTTCGTAACGAACTAATCTCAGTGCCGGGCGGCAGTTCGGGCACACGCGAGCTGTCGCTCGGTTGCTGATAGCGGGAGATTAGCCGAGGCAGAAGGTGCATGTCTTTCCTGACCAGACATCCGAGAAGCGTGGTGGCAGACCAGCTTTGCGGACGCGGTCCACTGGACAGCATGCGCCGGCCCGCCCGGCTGATGGGGTTGCGGGGCGAAGGCGCCCCGTTGGTGACTCCCGTGGGCGCAGCGGCCAACCGGTGGCGTCGTCTACAGAGCCGTGACCACGGCCACCACTGATTCCTACGTGAGAGCCGAGATCGCCTGCGATCCCGGCCGACTGAGGAGGACACGGTGTTTGACTTCGCGGCGTTACCGCCCGAAATCAATTCCGGTCGCATGTATGCGGGTCCGGGGTCGGGGCCAATGATGGCCGCCGCCGCCGCCTGGGACGAGATTGCGGCGGAATTGGGTGTAGCGGCCAGCGGCTACAACTCGGCGGTGACCGAGCTCACCAGCGGGCCATGGGTGGGACCGGCATCGATGTCGATGGTCGCGGCGATCACCCCGTTCGTGAGCTGGCTCAGCGCCGTGGCCGCGCTGGCCGAGGAGACGGCAGGGCAGGGCCGGGCCGCCGCGGCGGCCTTTGAGGCGGCGTTCGCGATGACGGTGCCGCCGCCGGTGATCGCCGCCAACCGGGTCCTGCTGGCGACTCTGATAGCGACGAACTTCTTCGGCCAGAACACCCCGGCGATCGCGGCCACCGAGGCGCAGTACATGGAGATGTGGGCCCAGGACGCGGCTGCGATGTTCGGCTACGCCGCTTCGTCGGCGACCGCCTCGGAGCTGGCCCCGTTCGCCACGCCGCCCAACACCACCACCCCGGACGCGGACGCCGACCAGGCCGCTGCGGTCGCCAAGGCGGTCGCCGAGCCGGCGGGCAACACCGCCCAGACGACGTCGCAGCTGGCGACCCCGCAATCGTTGACGGCCAGCACGCAGGCGGTGACCCAGGCGTCGACCGCTACCTCGGATCCCGGACCGCTCACCTGGCTCACGAGCGCAATCCAGAATTTCGAGGAGTCCGGGCTGCCGACCCCGACCAACAACTACCTGGGGCTGAACCCCACCCTCTACACGGTGCTGCTCAAGCAGAACAGCGGTCTTGCGTATTTCTCGAACGGCATTGTGGCCTTCTGGTCGCAGCTCTCCCAGCAGCTGGTGTCGGGTCCCGGTGGTAGTACGGCCGGTGCCGGTGGTGCCTGGTATCCCACGCCGCAGTTCGCCAGCCTGGGGCTGGGCAACCTGGGCGGGGTGGGCCATGTGAGTGCGATCTCGGCGGGGACGGGTCAGGCCGCGCGGGTCGGGATGCTCTCGGTGCCTCAGCACTGGGCC